>NZ_VOOS01000003.1:0-25000 GCF_007993035.1 Vicingus serpentipes | reverse complement strand
CCCTGTATCGTTCAACTTTCCAGAAGATTCTACTATCATTTTAAAGTCCACGTTGCAGTCCTACAACCCCACTAATGCCGAAACATTAATGGTTTGGGCTAATCCCCGTTCGCTCGCCGCTACTAGGGGAATCACTATTGTTTTCTATTCCTCCGGGTACTTAGATGTTTCAGTTCTCCGGGTTAGCTTCCCTTGCGGGATAACTGGTCTTCAACCAGCTGGGTTGCCCCATTCGGAAATCTACGACTTAAAGGTTATTTGCACCTAATCGTAGCTTATCGCAGCTTATCACGTCCTTCATCGCCTCTGAGAGCCAAGGCATCCGCCGTACGCTCTTAGTTACTTTCTTAACTAATTTAATAAATTTTAATTATAATTTCTTTCAAGATGTCAAAGAACATTTCCTAACAATTTAGGAATGTGGAGAATATCGGAGTCGAACCGATGACCTCCTGCGTGCAAGGCAGGCGCTCTAGCCAGCTGAGCTAATCCCCCAATACAAGTTGTAGTCCCACGCAGATTTGAACTGCGGACCTCTACATTATCAGTGTAGCGCTCTAACCAACTGAGCTATAGGACTATAAAAATCTAAGCTTGTAGGCTAAAAGCCCTAACTGAGCTTGTTTTGGGTAAAAAAATGAAGAAGATAAAAAAAAGATAAGTACCATCTCAATAAATTGAGATTGAAACAACCTTCTCTAAAAAGGAGGTGTTCCAGCCGCACCTTCCGGTACGGCTACCTTGTTACGACTTAGCCCCAGTTACTAGTTTTACCCTAGGCAGCTCCTTGCGGTTACCGACTTCAGGCACCCCCAGCTTCCATGGCTTGACGGGCGGTGTGTACAAGGCCCGGGAACGTATTCACCGCGTCATGGCTGATACGCGATTACTAGCGATTCCAGCTTCACGAAGTCGAGTTGCAGACTTCGATCCGAACTGAGATGCACTTTAGAGATTAGCATTCTGTCACCAGATAGCTGCCCTTTGTATGCACCATTGTAGCACGTGTGTAGCCCTGGACGTAAGGGCCGTGATGATTTGACGTCATCCCCACCTTCCTCACGGTTTGCACCGGCAGTTTCTTTAGAGTCCCCGACATTACTCGCTGGCAACTAAAGATAGGGGTTGCGCTCGTTATGGGACTTAACCCGACACCTCACAGCACGAGCTGACGACAACCATGCAGCACCTTGTAAATTGTCCGAAGAAAAATCTGTTTCCAGATCTGTCAAAATACATTTAAGCCCAGGTAAGGTTCCTCGCGTATCATCGAATTAAACCACATGCTCCACCGCTTGTGCGGGCCCCCGTCAATTCCTTTGAGTTTCAATCTTGCGACCGTACTCCCCAGGTGGATTACTTATCACTTTCGCTTAGGCACTAACAGTATATCGCTAGCACCGAGTAATCATCGTTTACGGCGTGGACTACCAGGGTATCTAATCCTGTTCGCTCCCCACGCTTTCGTCCATGAGCGTCAATAATAGTTTAGTGAGCTGCCTTCGCAATCGGTGTTCTGTGTCATATCTATGCATTTCACCGCTACATGACACATTCCGCCCACTTCATCTATATTCAAGAAAAACAGTATCAATGGCAGTTCTACAGTTGAGCTGTAGGCTTTCACCACTGACTTATCTTCCCGCCTGCGGACCCTTTAAACCCAATGAATCCGGATAACGCTTGGACCCTCCGTATTACCGCGGCTGCTGGCACGGAGTTAGCCGGTCCTTATTCGTATAGTACCGTCAGCCCTCTACACGTAGAGGGGTTTCTTCCTATATAAAAGCAGTTTACAACCCATAGGGCCGTCATCCTGCACGCGGCATGGCTGGTTCAGACTTTCGTCCATTGACCAATATTCCTCACTGCTGCCTCCCGTAGGAGTCTGGTCCGTGTCTCAGTACCAGTGTGGGGGATAACCCTCTCAGGCCCCCTATCTATCGAGGTCTTGGTGAGCCGTTACCTCACCAACTAACTAATAGAACGCATGCCTATCCCTAACCGCCAAAGCTTTAAGAACTCTATGATGCCATAGAGAAATATTATGGAGTATTATTCTTCCTTTCGAAAGGCTATCCTCCAGTTAGGGGTAAGTTGCATACGCGTTACGCACCCGTGCGCCACTCGTCAGCAAAAGAGCAAGCTCTTCTCTGTTACCGTTCGACTTGCATGTGTTAGGCCTGCCGCTAGCGTTCATCCTGAGCCAGGATCAAACTCTCCGTTGTAATTAATTTTTAATGTTGTTAAAAATTGCTTCACATTGGATAGAAATTATTCTACTCAAGGATACTTACCTTTTTTTTTAATTTATCTTACTTCAATTTTTTCAAAGAACACTATATATAATATAGAGAACTATATTTTAATCTATCTTTTTAAACTCTTATCGAGAACATTTTCTCTTTAGAGGGGTGCAAATGTACAATTATTTTTAATCTCTCCAAATAAAATCTAAATTATTTTTAAACTTTATTTCTAACACCAAAACCATTGTCTCAAAAGCGGATGCAAAAGTAGAACTATTTATTCAACCTCCAAACTTATTTACATAAATTTTAAAAGTTTTTTAATCCTACTAACGCTTCATCATTTCATTCCCTTTATACAACCCAAAACCACTGTTCTGAAAGGGTCGGCAAAACTAATCACCTTTTATATACTACCAAAATTTTATTGAACTATTTTTTCAGAAAACTACTTTTATAACTGATTATCAATAAGATATTTTTCACAATAAATTGTTAATAACGTAAAAAAGAATGACTTAATAGAAATTTTTAGGATTCAAAACTGATTTTAGATCCTTATGAGAAAGAAAATAACCTAATTTTTAAAATAACAAATTAAGGCGTTGTAACTGAAACTGGAATGATTTTACCGTTAAAAAATTTCCCACTTGAAATGCTGAATTGGAAAATGTATTCTGCCATTTCTTTTGCTGAAACTGTAGATTTATATCCAGGAAAAGCTTCTTCCAACATTTCAGTTTGAGCAGAACCCAAGGCTAAACAGTTAATTTTTATACCTGTATCTTTAAATTCTTCAGCTAGGCATTCAGTTAGATTAGCTAAAGCAGCTTTTGTTAAACTATAAATAGATAGCCCTGGAAATTTAACACTTCCTTGAACCCCTCCCATACTACCAATATTAATAATATGGCAGTTTTTATTAGCATACTTACCAATTATTTGTTGGCAAACAAGATAAGGCCCATATATGTTAATCTTATTTAATTCTTCTAATTCTTTTAAAGTATTCTGTAAAAAAGGTTTATTTATAAGTTTACCAGCATTATTAATAACTATATCAAAGTTTAAATTTATACTCTCGAATAACTTTGCGAGTTCTTGATTGATATTTTCGCTCAAAAAATTTATTGAATGAAAAATTATAGAATTATTGAATACCTCCAAACATTCAATAGCTAATGAGTTTAGCTGTTCGGAATTTGTTGTTAATACTACAATTGTGCTGTTTGGATTTTGAGCAAATTTTAAAACCAATTCTCTGCCAATACCTCTACTTGCACCAGTAATTAATATATTCATTTTATTGTACCTCCTTTATTATATGCTTTTTTGTAATATGGATTTTCTAAACTTGAGATAATGACCCCCTTACTTGTACTTGCATGAACAAACCGATTATTCTTTAAATAGACTCCAACGTGTGAATTCTTTTTTCCTTCTATGTCAAAAAAAATCAAATACCCTTCCTCCAAATTTGATTGATTTACCTTTTTGAGCTGTCTAGCAATATCTTTAGTACTTCTTGGCAACTCTGTTTTATAAACTTCTTTGTATAAAATATTACAGAAGCCTGAACAATCAACACCAGAAGTTGAAAGTCCACCATATTTGTATTTTGTTCCGTACCATTTATCTATAAACTCATATAAAGAAACGTTCGTTATCTGTGATTTTGAAATTTGTAATTTATCTGCATACTTCTCAATAATTTCATTATGAGATTTGCTTGAAACCAACACTTCTTTTTTCCCACAAGATGAAAAAACAACAAATAGAAAGGATATATATACAAGCTTTTGCATTAAGACCAAAGGTAAGTTTGGTAAATCAAAAAAGGTCTAACTTAAGTTAGACCTTTTCAATATTACTGTGTTGATAAGCTATTTATATCACATCAAAATCTACAATTACTTTCTCAGATGCTGGGTGCGATTGACAGGTTAAAATAAATCCTTCTTCCACTTCTGCATCTGATAAAGAATAATTCATATCCATAACAGCTTTACCCTCTATTACCTGAGCTTTACATGTACAACATACAGCACCCTTACATGAGAATGGGGCATCTATTCCATGTTCAATTGCTGCATCTAGAATAAAATCTCCATTAGAAGCTAAGTCAAACTCAATTTCTTCTCCATCCATAATTGCAGTAATTTTACTTGTTCCAGAAAAATTATTTTCTGCTATTATTTTATCCTCTTCTTTATTGGTTGGAGCTGTAAATAATTCGAAATGCACTTTGTTTTTATCTACACCTAAATAACTTAGACGTTCTGAAACTTCATTAATCATTTGTTCAGGACCACATAAGTAAAATCCATCTGCTTTTAACAAAGCAATATCTTCTCTTAAAAATTCTTCAAACTTCTCTTTTGTGATTCTACCTTCAAATAACTTGTTAGCACTTACTTGCTTACTATATATATAGTTTAGTTTTAATCTATCAGGGTTTTCAGTTGCTAACTGATCTAACTCTTTTTTAAAAATTGTAGAAGCATCAGTTTTATTCCCATAATACAAAGTAAACTTTGAATCAGTAGAAGAAAGTGCTGATTTAATCATTGAAATAATTGGAGTTATTCCACTACCTGCTGCAAATCCAACATAATGCTTATTATTTTCTGGATTTAATGCAAAATTACCTGCTGGCAACATTACTTCAATATCTTCACCTTCTTTTAAATTGTCATTTAAAAATGAAGACATTTTACCCCCTTCAATTTTTTTTACTGCAATTCTAAAATCATTTTCATTTGGAGCACTACTCAATGAATAAGACCTTCTTACGTCTTCTCCATTTATTAGCTTCTTGATAGTTATATATTGTCCTGATTTGTATTCAAACTCAGGATTTGCAGAAATATTCACATTAAAAGCTACAGAAACTGCATCACTAGTTTCTTTTCTAATTTCTTTAACTTTTACTGTCTTAAATAAACTCATAGTCTTTTTTTTATGACTGCAAAAATAAAATTATTAATTAAATTATTTAGGGTTTTTTATATCTAACAAAATAAGCCTTCATCTTAATTATTATTAACAACTGATATATTTCATATTTTAATTTGGGTATAATTGAGTAAACTTGTAGTAAAGAAAAACTTTACTTATGGAAGATTTAAGAAAACTAGAAGAGTTTCAAGCAAAAATTGATGCAGAAATAAAAATAGAACCAAAAGACTGGATGCCTGAAGATTACAAAAAACATCTTCAGCGTCAAATATCGCAACACGCTCATTCAGAAGTTATTGGAATGCAACCTGAAGGAAATTGGATTAGCAGAGCCCCAAGTTTAAGAGCTAAAGTAGTTTTATTAGCAAAGATTCAAGATGAGGCTGGACATGGTCAATATTTATATTCTGCTGCTGAAACTTTAGGCAAAAGTAGAGATGAATTTATTGAAGAATTACAAAGTGGAAAGGCTAAATATTCAAGTATATTTAATTATCCTACATTAACATGGGCAGATATGGGTGCTGTAGGTTGGTTAGTTGATGGTGCTGCAATTGTAAATCAAGTTTCATTGCAACGTACTTCTTATGGGCCATACTCAAGAGCAATGGTAAGAATTTGTAAAGAAGAAAGTTTCCATCAACGTCAAGGATATGAAATTATGGCAACTATGGCTAATGGAACTCCTGAACAAAAAGCAATGGCTCAAGATGCGCTAAATCGATTTTGGTGGCCATCAATAATGATGTTTGGCCCACATGATTCAGATTCTCCGAACACAGGTAATGCTGTAAAATGGAAAATAAAACGTGAGACAAACGATGAATTACGTCAAAAATTTATTGATAAAACTGTTCAACAAGCAGAAGTTATTGGATTAACAATTCCTGATCCAGATTTAAAATGGAATGAAGATAGAGGTCATTATGATTTTGGTGAAATGGATTGGGATGAATTTTGGAGAGTTGTAAAAGGTAATGGACCATGCAATAAGCAACGATTAAACCACCATAAAAAAGCACATAATGATGGTGCATGGGTAAGAGAGGCAGCAATTGCATATGCTGAAAAACAAAAAGAAAAGCAATTAGTAGCTTAATTAAAAATATTTAAAAAATTTATTATGAGTAATACAGATAATCAAGGAGGCGTTTGGGAAGTTTTTATACAAAGTAAACCAGGACTTCCTCACAAACACGCAGGAAGTGTGCACGCGACAGATAAAGAAATGGCTTTGCAAAATGCTAGAGATATGTATACAAGAAGACAGGAAGGAACTTGTCTTTGGGTTGTGCCTTTAAATGCAATTGTTTCTTCAATGCCTGATGATAATGATTCGTTTTTTGATCCTTCGGATGATAAAATTTATAGACATCCTACGCATTATGTAATGCCTGATGGTGCAAAACACATCTAAATATTAAAGAATTTTTGATTCAATAATCGAAACACAAAAAACATGACAACAAACGAAGCTTTAATAAATTATTGTTTAAGATTAGGCGATTCTAGTTTAATTCTTGGGCAAAGAATGTCAGAGTGGTGCAGTAATGGACCAATTCTAGAAGAAGATATTGCAATGACAAATGTTGCTCTTGATTTAATTGGTCAATCAAGAACAATGTTAACTTATGCAGGCAAGTTAGAAGGAAAAGGAAGAACTGAAGATGATTTAGCCTATAAAAGAGAAGAAAGAGAGTTTTATAACACCTTACTTTCTGAAAGACCAAACGGACATTTTGGAGATACTGTTGCTAGAAACTTTTTACATTCAGCTTTTTTCTACCATTTATTTCAGGCACTAAAATCTAGTGAAGATGAAATGATTGCTGCTCATGCAGCAAAATCAATAAAGGAAGTCACTTACCATTTAAGACATAGCTCAGAATGGTTAGTTCGTTTAGGTGACGGCACTGAAGAAAGTCATAATAAAATTCAAGAATCTTTAAATGATTTATGGGAATTTACTGGTGATTTATTTGAAATGAATGAAGTTGATGAAATCTTAATTAAAGAAGGTATTGCCGTAGATTTAGCTGAAGTAAAAAAAGAATGGGATAAAACAATTAACCAAGTAATAGAAAGAGCAACTTTAACTAAACCAGAAGAATGTTACATGCAATCTGGTAGATTAAATGCTATGCATTCTGAATATTTAGGACATTTAATTGCTGAAATGCAATTTTTACAACGAGCATACCCAGAAGCTCAATGGTAAACGAAGATTACACTATAAGATATACTAAAAATCAGGTTTGGGAATTTCTTAAAGAAATTCCTGATCCTGAAATTCCAGTGATTACAATTGAAGAATTGGGTGTTTTACGGGATGTTGAAATAACTCCAACGACAATAATCGTAACCATCACTCCTACTTATACTGGTTGTCCAGCCATGAAAATGTTTGAGGATGACATTGTTTCCACCCTAAAAGAAAAAGGGATAGACAATGTTCAGATAAAAATGGTTTATTCTCCTGCTTGGACAACCGACTGGATGACAAAAGAAGCCAAAGAAAAATTAAGAGAGTACGGTATAGCTCCTCCAATTGATGGAACAGCCGACAAAGGAGTCTTATTTGCTAATGGACCTAAAGTTGTTGTTTGCCCTCGATGTAAATCGAAAAACACATCTTTAAAAAGTCAATTTGGTTCAACAGCTTGCAAAGCACTATACACTTGTGATGAATGCCTAGAGCCTTTCGATTATTTTAAATGTATTTAAAAAATACTCATTTAAATTTTACTGCTGTTCCGTAAGCTAACATTTCTGCTGCACCCTGCATTACTTGAGATGTCGTAAAACGAACATTAACTATTCCGTCTGCTCCTAATTTTTGAGCATCGTCTAACATTCTTTTAATTGCCTGCTCTCTAGCATCTGCTAATAGCTGAGTGTATTCCGATATTTCTCCTCCCACTATATTTTTTAATCCAGCAAAAATATCTCTTCCTATATTTCTTGCTCTAACTGTACTTCCTCTTACAGTTCCTAAAGATTCTGAAATTTCTTAACCTTGAATTGTTTCTGTAGTTACGAATATCATAAGGTTTAGTTTTTATAGATTTCTATCCAAGCATTACGCTTTTCAAATTTCTTAACCAATTTAAGATTTTTTTCTTTCTTGAAACTATAGTAATCATTTGGTAATTCCGTATTCACAAAAATATATAAACAATTATTACCGTCTTTAGCCAATGAAGCCACATTACTAAATTTAGTAATGGTTTTTAAATATCCTGTTAATGGTCTTTCTAGCGAATGTTTTACTAGAAAGGTTGTTCGAATTGATTGTGTATATTGATATTTCTCTTCCAAATATCCAACAGCTTCTTTCTGAATAAAACATAAATCTTGATAATGATTGGTATCATCACCCTGATCTGTATCATTAATTTGATATTGAATGGAAAATCCGATTGAAACGATTGCAACCAACGGTAATAAGTATTTGTTAATTTTTGGTATCTGATTTAAGAAATATATTGTAATAACAATTAGGGTTGGAACTAAAAACAATAAATACCTTCTACTATCAAAAAATGAAGAAATAAAAAGGATATAAATAATAGTGAAAAGTGTAGCTATGGCTATAAAGCCACTTTCCGACCTATCGTTCTTATAACTATCTATGAAAATAAATTTCACAATAACTATAAATATAATTGGTATGACTAGAAATTCAACAAATTCAGGAACTTCCCAATACCCAAAAAACATTTTCATCAAACTAAATGACACCAAAACGATAACAATTCTATATAAAATTTTGATTTTAGGGTAAAACAGGATACCTATAAAAAATAGAGTTATTGGTAAAGGTCTTCTTCCTTGTCCAATAAATAAATAGTGAATAGTATTCATTAGCCTTTCATGATAAACATCCCAAGTAAACTCGAAAGATTCCGTTCTTAATGGCATAATAAACCAACCATATTCTAATTTTAGCAAAACAAAATGACTAACAATTGCAATAAAAGGCACCGTAAAGATTATATATTTAACTATAGTTTGTTTGGAAAATGAAAACGATTTATCATAAAAAATATCCCTAATTAAATTCCAACCGATAATAGCTATTAATGGAAACACACCAGACTCTTTCGTTAAAACAAGACATATTCCAAAAAAGATAAACAATTTATATTTTTTCTTTTCCGAAAAGTAGATTACTAAATATGTAAATATTGTAGTTAATATTTCTGGTAAAGCAAGGTTATATTGCCCCAAAAAAATACTTTGACTTGCAAATATTAATGTTGAGTAAAAAGCAATTTCTCGATTAAGCATATTCTTAACCGTTAAATAAAGAACAACCAACAATAATGATGATAATAGTGCAGCAAACAAATGAACTGAGAATAAGCTCGCTCCAAAAATCAAACACCATAAACTAGAAAGGAAGAAAAATAGTAATGGGTGCGCCCAGTGATCAGTCAGCGGTAATGAACTCGGTAATAAGCTCGGGCCAAATACAGACATTTTCCTTATAGCTGGGCCATATGTCCATAATTCATCACTAAAAAAAGGCAAAAATAAATCTTGGTACTTATAAATAAATACTCCTATAAGTAAGACTAAAACAATTAAGAAATAAATATCCTTAAATAAAACTTTAAGCGAGTGCAATGTTCTATTATAAATAGGAATCAATTTTTGACGAATTTCGTTTGATATATAGTTGCACCATTTTCTTTTAGCGTAACAATATAAATTCCTTTTGGTAGGTGTGATACTGAAACTCTATTTTTTATTCCATAATATTCATTAACTATTTGTCCTTTAACATTTATTATTTCAACCTTGTCAAACGAATTAGGTTTTAAAACATTAATAAAAAAATGGTCATCTGTAATGGACGGAAAAATAGTAATGTCAGATTTATTTTCAATATCTTTAATCCCTATTGGAGTTATATCATTATATACAAAACTTGTTGTATCATTAGATGGTAAAATAACATCCATTCTCAGCAACAAAACATCTTTGTTTCCATTTCCAAAACTGTTTGTACTCCCTACTCCGACTATTCTACCTAAATTATTTATGTTTAATCCCTTTATATTTTCATCTTCTATGTTGCTTATTACTGTTGAACTCCCTCCCCAAAATCCATTCGGAGTTAATGTAAACATTGCTACATTTTTCTTTCCTCCACCTCCAGTTTTGGAGTCTCCAATTACCAATATTTTACCGCTTGGCATTAAACCAACAGCACACATCTCGTCATCCTCTGCTGAATTAGTTATTGTAAAATCCCACTGCAAAACGCCATTTTTGTTTAAATTTAATATATAATGATCTAAATCTCCATTAATATTGCTATTTGTTGATCCTGCAAGAGTGTATTTGTCTGGTTCATTTTCTACTACATCATAAATCCATTCGTGTTTTTGTCCGCCATAAATACTATCCCATATTAATACTCCATATTTGTCGAATTTTAGTACATAAGCTTGTGTAGAATCTGAAATCGTAGTTGTTATACCTGCTACAACAATATTAGAATCTAAAGTTTCTATTATTGCGTTTCCTTTGTCAACCAGATCTCCACCGATAGTTCTTGTCCAAAGAGTATCTCCTTGATTATTTATTTTTACAACCCAAACATCTGAATAACCATTAGTGTTATTATAAGTTTCACCACAAAAAACAAATCCATTATCATAAGTTTTAGCAATATCGTAAACAAAATCCCAATCTTCCAATCCATAATTTCTTTGCCACTCGTAATTTCCTAAAGAATCTCTTTTCATTAGGAAAGCTTGATAACTATTACCATAACTATTAGTACTAGATGCTACGATATAACCTTTATCTTGAGTTTGTTGAACAGCATATCCCCAATCATTCGCACTTTCACCCAAAGCAAAACTCCATTGATAATTACATAATGAATCAACTTTTAATAAGTAAATATCTGTATTACCATCACCACTACTTGCTGTAGAACCCACTATAATATAACCTCCATCTAAAGTCTGTTGAATATCTTCGCCTAAATCATTACCACCACCTCCAAAAGCATATAAATGAACCAGACTGTCTGTTTGAGCAATAGCTAAAAATGGCATCAAAAACAACAATATTAAAGCTTGCTTAATCATATTGCTTTTCTAACTCTAATCAGTTTAACTAGTAAATCTTCTAATAAATCTAACCTCAACATATTTGCTCCATCACTTTTTGCATTTGCTGGATCAGGGTGAGTTTCAATAAATATTCCATCTGCACCAACAGCAATACCGGCTTTTGCAATTGTTTCAATTAACTCTGGTTTACCTCCAGTAACACCACTCGATTGATTCGGCTGTTGTAGTGAATGTGTAATATCTAGAACTGTTGGAGCATATTCTCTCATAATAGGTATTGCTCTAAAATCAACTACTAAATCTTGGTACCCAAAAGTCGTTCCTCGCTCAGTTAACCATACATTTGAATTCCCTGATTCTTTGACTTTATTAACTGCAAATTTCATTGCATCAGCCGATAAAAATTGACCTTTTTTAATGTTAACAATTTTACCTGTATTTGCAGCAGCTACTAATAAATCTGTTTGACGACATAGAAAAGCAGGTATTTGTAAAACATCTACATATTGAGCTGCCAAAGCACATTCTTCTGCTGTGTGCACATCTGTTAAAACCGGCAAGCGTAATTTATCCTTTACACTTTTAATAATATTTAGCGCCTTTTCATCACCAATACCAGTAAAAGAATCTAATCTTGAGCGATTGGCCTTACGATAAGATGCTTTAAAAATATAAGGTATTTGTAATCTATCAGTTATTTCTTTTATAGTGCATGCTATTTCAAATACATTTTCTTCACTTTCTACAGCGCAAGGACCTGCAATTAAAAAAAAGTTACCAGAATCGAGATGCTTAATATTGGGTACGTTCATTAAAGATTTCATAATATCAAAAATACATTTTTAAACCTACAAAAGTACTACTTGAATAGGTTGCTTTAGGTATAAAATAAGCAAGTATGTTATTTGAACCTAAATAACATTGAAACTTGTTTTTAAAAGATTTTGCGAAAACCAGTCCTGTATTAAAACGCCCATACCCTCCATAAGAAAAATGAGTTTGAGCAACAAAAGTAGGATTGAAATTGAAGTAAATATTAATATAAACTAAAGGTATATAATTTGCTAAAATTTTATACTGAGCACCAATATCAATTTTAATTTTAGAATTAAATTGTCTAGTGTAAAAAACATTAACTAAAGTGGGTAAAGCTATAGAATAACCTCCTTTACTTTTATCTGTGGCTATCAGATTTAATAACGAGTCTTGAGATATATTTGCGACTAGACTATCATTTAAATCAAAAACATTATCAATTTCAATTCCATTGTAATTAAAAATACTGTCAGCTTCCAATTGAATTGATTTTTTATTCCACTGTATAAAACCCAAATCATTTACTTGAACTGTGATTTTATCATTATTTTTTAAATAAAATTCAGAAAACAAATCAGTTGAAACCCCATAACCATTGAAAGCGCCTATTCCTTTATTTAATGTATCACTACTATTATAGATATAATTTACATCTAACGAAATGTCTCTACCATATTGTTCTGTAAATAATTTACCTCTAGGTACTGTTATTGCAATATGCTCTTGGGCTTTTATTATAGAAAATTTCACTCCTTCTCTAGCGATATTGCCATGTTGTTTTTTATACTTTACATAACCAATATTGAACTGTTGGTAATTAAAATAATTAATATTTGTTCCCCCAAAATCTGCTGAAGTGCCAGCAAATTGTTTATTCCCATCAAAAGCCAATTTAAATAAATCTTCAGTAAAGAATACATCTGCATGCTCTACCATTTCAACTCCAACAACTAATGACATATTTGACTTTCCAAGCAGTGTATCAAACGGAATTTCAGCATTTAAACTAAAATTTAAATCTGCACCAAAAACATTCTTTGATTTTAAATTCTTGTAAGCATCTTGTTTATCTTCTTTATCAATTTTTTCACCAGTAATAAAATGATTTATAAATTGATTACTTACTCCATTAGAACCATAAAAATAGCTTGCTTCTGTTTGAATACTTAATCGTTGAGTGGTGTCAGCAAAATAATTTTGAAAAGATTGAGCTTGAAGTAATCCTCCAAACAACAAAAATATTATTATTAAACTAAAACTTTTGCTCATTTTAATCAGCATTAATTTGATAAGCAAAATCTCCAACTAATTTTAAATCAATTTTATAGTCGCTATATATCTTTAAATAATTTGGTTGAGCAATTGTTGTAAATGCAACAGTTAACTTCATCTTATTAGCTAATGTTAACTCTGAAATATCAGTTGCTGATAGAGGAATATTCAAAACCGACATTTTAGGTGTTTCAACTCTAAATATACTATTTACAGCTGCAGCTTCTATTCTGTTATTAATAATAGAAATCGTTTTATATAATTGATTATTCTGATCGAGTAATTCTAATTTTAAATCAGCATCAAAAGGATATCCGTTATTTGCATACACAAACAAATTACCATCAATTATATTTTTAACATTTTCTTGTGCTAAAGTAAATTCAACAGTATCAACAAGTGTTAGATTATTCGCAACTATAGATAAAGGCATTTCTACATTCAGCTTAGCTCTTAAAGGATATTTCTTAAATAAGAAATCATTACTTCCTGAAATATTACCCAAGGGATTAATTTTTAAATTTCCTTGATAAGTAAGTTTGTCAGGCAAAACTTCTATTAGTTCATCAATATTAGAGTTAGAAGTGTTTATTTGCTTTTGATAATAACTGTAAATCACTTCAGGAAAGTTATATGTTTCTTGAGCTCTATTAATATTAATTGGCGAATTAATAATACTTCCAGATAAATTTGCAATATTTCCGCTAGATAAATTTTGAGTTGAAAAGTTTGTTAGAGATAATTGAGCATCAACACCAATACCGTTTTCAAAATCGAGCATTACATTTACATCATTTAAATCAATACTTCCTCCAACTATAGTATTAAAAATATTGAAATCAGTAGTTTCGGGTCCAAACTGATAATCTTGACTTCCAAAATAGCCTTTAACATAATAAGGAACAACGTCTCTAAATTTATAATTAAAAATAATTTTATCTCCTGAATTTACTTGAACAAAAAAAGCTTCAGGATGAAGACTCGCTATGGCTTTTGTAACTAATGTATTTGTCGAATTATTATTTATTCCAGTTAAGTCAAGCTCATAATTACTTATATCAAAGGAGGTTGAAAAATAACCAGGAACAGAAGCTGTTGCTGCCTCTATTGTGTCTGCTATAAAAAGAGTATCACCGTTTAAGCTTGCACTTAATATTTTTAATGTTACCACAATTCTTTCTTTTACCTCGCTGAACACTTCCAAATCAATAAAGCCTGACTCAATTTTAGCATAATTCAGCTCTATTCCATTACTAATATTTAATTCCTTTTCTTCATCGTTAGAATAAAATGTACTTCCAGGATTTACAACAGAAGTTAATGGAACCACAAACTCTTCAACTATAGTTGTATCTGGAATTTTAAATAAAGAATCTACATCAATGTCAATTAAATCTGTCTGATAAACCATTTGTAATGATCCATCAGTATTAGTTTCTAATAAAGAATCTTGAAGTAGATCATTTAAAGATAGTGAGGTATTAACTAAAGGAGCTAAAACATCCACATCCCAGCTAGGAGCATCAAAATTTTTCTTACACGAAAAAAATAATGTAGTAATAATAACAATGAAAAGCTTAAGCTTTGTAGACATTTTAATAGTTTAGTTTACTATAAAAGTAATGAATCTTTTAACGAAGTAAAATTCATTTTTTTGTTGCTATTGTAATCCTCAAATTTTAATTCCAATAAGGCAAACATCATCAAGCTGCTCATAAACTCCCTTCCATTCTTCAAAGTATCTATTTAACTTTTCTTTTTGAACATCAACATCGTCTTTTGCACACAATATTAACTGTTCTTTAAATCGCTTCGATTTCATTTTTTTACCATCGTCTCCACCAAATTGATCGACATAACCATCTGTAAAACCATAAACCATATCATCCTTTTGTAACTGAAATTCATGATTAGTAAACGGAGTTTGTTTTTCATAAGATCCTATTGGTTGTTTGTCTGCTTTAATTTGAATTAATTCACCATTTCTAATAATGTAAATTGGATTGTTTGCCCCTGCATAAGAAAGTTTTAAGGTTTTAAAATTAATTGCACAAAAAACAGCATCCATTCCATCTCGCACGATATTATCTTTATCAGAATGTTTATTTACTGTTTGAAACACTTGATTATTTAAATAATCTAACGCTTGAGCTGGTGAGTTTACATTTTTTTGCTTGACAGATTGATTCAAAATTTTAACACCTATTAAACTCATAAATGCGCCAGGAACACCATGTCCAGTACAATCAGCAACACAAAAAACAATTAGTTTTTCATTATCTGTTATTGAACTGGTTGTAGTTAACTCTGTAGCCCAGTAAAAATCTCCACTTACAATATCTTTTGGCTTATAAATTAAAAAAGAATTTGGCATCAATTCTTTAACTACACTTTCTGGCGGAATTAAAGCCATTTGAATACGTTTCGCATAATTAATACTATCAGTAATTTCTTTGTTTTTTTCTTCTATTTGATGTTTTGACTTTTTTAGCTCGAAACGAGCAATAATTTCTCTTTTGGTTAAGCCATATCTCATTCTAATTAAAAGAACCGAAAAGATAGCGGTTGAAAGAGTTAAAACACCTCCATTAACAAGTATGACATCTAAAGTTAAGTTACTGTTAACGTAAAAAAAGACAATGTTTGCCACAATATTTATAACTACAATAAATGCTGAATAATACCAATGATAAAACATAAACATACCTGACCCGATAAAAAGTGCCATGTAAGCTAATGTGTGTTTTTGTAAATGCTCGGCATCCATAACACTCCACATATAAGCATTTTGAACAGATATTAATAAAACTGGAATTACTCCCATTATTTGTCTTGCTATTTTTAACTTTTTATACAGCAATACTGTTGCTAAACAAATTAAAGATACACACAGCCTAAAAATAAAGAACTCTTTTCGATAAGCTGGAATGTTAAAATAATCAGTCACATAAAATAACATGTCAAATACTACTGCTACCCATAAAGCAATCACATGATACCTTAAAATGGTTTTATCCATCTCTTTTTGCCACCCAGTATTTTGATTATTTGTATTCATATATTGCCTTCCAAATTAAGAAAAAATTACTTAGAACGGGGATGAAAATCAATTATAGCTTGCCTTAAATATTCTCGATCTAAATGTGTATAAATTTCTGTGGTGGTTATAGATTCATGTCCTAACATTTCTTGTACAGCTCGTAAATCAGCTCCTCCCTCAACTAAATGAGTAGCAAAAGAATGTCTAAAAGTATGTGGACTTACCTGCTTATTTATTCCAGTTTTCTCGATTAATTGTTTTATAATAGTAAAAACCATTACTCTTGTTAGTTGAGCACCTCTCCTATTTAAAAACAAAATATTTTCACTTTCCTTTTTAATATTAGGCATATGACTTCGAATTTGATTTACATATACATTGATATGCTTCATTGCCACACTGCCTATTGGAACGATTCGTTCCTTATCTCCTTTACCTCTCACAATAATAAAACCGTCATCAAACATTAAATTCGATAATTTTAAGTTTACTAATTCCGAAACTCTTAACCCACAACTATACAAAGTCTCTAACATTGCTTTATTTCTTTCTCCTTCATTTGTACTTAAATCAATTGCATCAATTATAGAATTAATTTCTTCTATACTTAAAACATCAGGTAATTTTCTTCCAATCTTAGGAGCTTCAAGTAATTCAGTAGGGCTTTTAACAATCATGTCTTCAATAAGCATATACTTGTAAAAAGCTTTTATGCCTGACAAAATTCGTGCTTGAGATGTAGCGGACATCCCTAATTTACTTACATACTGGATAAAATCTTCAACCTGCTTTTGCTCTACATTTTGAGGAGTGACATCAATTTCATGTAAAATAAAATATTGCACCAACATTTCAACATCATGCAAATAAGCTTGAATAGAGTTTTCTGAAAGAGAACGCTCTAACTGCAGATAAGATTTAAAGCCTTTTATAGTTGGTGTCCAATTCATTTAGGAGCCTATAAGGTCAATTATTGATTAGTTTATTTTTATTCGAGTCTAATTACAAATATATATCTTTGTGAAACAGAAATTTATTATGAAACTTTTAATTATTAACGGTCCAAACTTAAATCTATTAGGAAAAAGAGAACCAACCATCTATGGCCATTCCTCTTTTGAAGATTTTTTTTTACAGCTAAAAACAAAATATTCATCTATTGATTTTGAATATTACCAAAGTAATGTGGAAGGTGAATTAATAAATAAATTACATGAAGTTGGTTTTAGCTATGATGGAATAATAATGAATGCTGGAGCTTACACCCACACTTCTATTGGTATAGCTGATGCTATTGTTGGAATTAAAAGCCCGGTTATTGAAGTTCATATTTCAAATATTTATACACGTGAAGAATACCGACATATATCTTTAATGGCAAAAAATTGTATTGGTGTAATTACTGGTTTAGGTTTAAACTCTTATCGTTTAGCAGTCGAACACTTCCTTAGTCTCAATTAATTTGAACCTCTTTTCAAATATTTGGAAACTTTATGTAATAAAAGCATCAAAGTGGCTGATGCTGTTTATGCCAACCATCTTTTTATTTTTTAAAGAAAATGGCCTTGAATTGCATGATATTATGGTTATTCAAGCCATCTATTCTATTTCCATAGCATTAATAGAAATCCCTTCTGGTTATATCGCTGATGTTTTAGGTAGAAAAAAAAGTATGATAATTGGAACTCTCTTCGGTTTTATTGGAATGCTTATCTATACTTTTGCTTCTGGTTTTTGGGGATTTTTACCTGCAGCTCTTTGTTTAGGAATTGGTCAAAGTTTTATCTCTGGTTCGGATACAGCTTTAATGTATGATAGTTTAGTAGCTGCTAATATGAAAGAAAAATTTATAAAGTTTGAAGGTAGATCTATAGCTTTAGGAAACTTTGCAGAAGCAATAGCTTTTATTGTTGGAGGATTTTTAGCTGAAATATCATTGCGAACTCCTTTTTATTACCAAAGCGTAATCGCTTTTATTGGATTATTTGTAGCTTTTTTATTAATTGAGCCTCCTGTTTCTAAATTAGGCAACAAAAAGCCATGGACGAATATTAAATATATTATCAAATATTCATTAGTCGATAATATTCCTTTAAAATGGAACATTATTTACTCCTCAGTTATTGGCGCAACAACATTAGTAATGGCCTGGTTTGCCCAACCTTACTATGCTGCATTAAATATGGAAGTTAAATATTATGGAATAATTGGAGCCGTTTTAAACTTAGCTGTTGCATTTACATCATTTTATGCCCATCGCATCGAAGAAAAAATAGACACTAACAAACTGCTTATTTTTATTTTAATTGGACTTTGCTTTTGCTACGCCTTTTTAGGTAGTTTTTTAAATTATTGGGGATTAGCCATCTTGTTCCTTTTCTATTTAATAAGAGGAATTGCGACCCCTGTTTTAAGAGATTTCATTAATCGCTTTACGCCTTCAGAAATGAGAGCAACCGTAATGTCAATACGAAGCTTTATGATTAGAGTAATTTTTGCCATTTTCTCTCCATTTTTAGGTTATGTTGCCGATGTTTATTCCATACAAACTGCATTTAATATCTCGGCAATAGTATTTTTTGTGATTGGATTAGTTTCTTTAATTTTCTATCTAAAAAACGAAAAAATTCGTCTTGAATAAAGAAATTCTAAAACTCGCAATTCCAAACATTCTGGCTAACCTATCCGTTCCTATAGTTAGCCTTGTTGATGTTTCATTGATGGGACACCTCTCAAGCGAAGCTTTTATTTTAGCCATTGGTTTTGGAGTTATGATTTTCAATTTTATCTATTGGGGATTTGGCTTTTTAAGAATGGGAGTAACTGGCATAACAGCACAAAACGAAGGTAAAAAAGACATTGACGAAACTTTTCGTGTATTATTTAGAGGCTTAATTGTTGCTATTACAGGAGCATTACTTTTATTTATTTTTAAACCTTATTTATTAGAGTTAGCTCTTTATTTAATTGATAGCTCACCAAATGTTAATGAAGAAATAACAACTTATTTTAATGTGAGAATTTTTGCTGCTCCAGCAACAATTGGTCTTTATGCTTTTATTGGCTGGTTTATGGGTAAGCAAAATGCAGTAATTCCTATGATTATAACAATTGCTGTAAATATTATTAATGCTGGATTAAGTTATTATTTAGTTTCTCATTACAATATGGGTACAACAGGAGTTGCTATTGGAACTGTTATTGCTCAATACACAGGACTAGTACTAGCTATTGTTTTTTTTATTACTCATTACCTAAAACAAATTACTCATTCATCCTTTAATGGTGTATTTCAATATAAAGCGATAAGAGATTTTTTATTAGTTAATTCAGATATTTTTATTCGTACACTTTGCCTTATATTCACCTTGTCATTTTTTAAAATTTATTCAGGAAAAGAAGGATTACTAATTGGAGCTGCTAATATTTTATTATTAGAGTTTATTGGAATTGCTGCTTATGGAATTGATGGGTTTGCTTTTGCTGCAGAATCAATTAGTGGCAAGTACTTTGGTGCGAACGATAAGTTTATGCTAAAAAAGGCAATTAAATATTGTTTTTATTGGGGTTTTGCTCTTGGATTTTCATACGCTTTAGTCTTTTTATTTCTTGGAGAACATCTTCTATACTTATTATCATCTCAAGCTGAAGTAGTTGAAATTGCAAAAGAATATTTATGGTGGTTGGTCTTATTTCCAATTCTTAGTGTAATTCCTTTTGTTTGGGATGGTGTTTTTATTGGGATAACTGCAAGCAAAGCTATGCGAAATACAATGTTGTTTGCTACTTTTATTGTGTTTTTACCCACTTATTACATTCTACATCCATATCTAAACAATAATGCTTTATGGGCTGCACTAATTTTGTTTATTGTTGCAAGAGGGTTAGCACAAAGTGTTATTGCTAAAAAGGTTATTTACAAAAAAGCCATAAAAAAACCCCGCTAAAAGCGAGGTTTTTAAATAATCTTATATAAAGTGATTAGGCTTTTTTCACGTCAACTGCGTTTAAACCTTTTCTTCCTTCTTTAACATCAAAAGTTACTTTGTCGTCGTCACCAATTTGGTCAACAATACCACTTACGTGTACGAAGAATTCCTCTCCTGTTTCATCATCTTTAATAAATCCGAAACCTTTAGTTTCGTTGTAAAATTTTACTGTACCTGTTTTCATAATAATAATTAAAATAATTTTTCTCGAAAATACACAAAAAAACTACATGAAGCACTTATTCTTTAAATTGTCATAGAAAAAATTCGAGTTGATGGTTTATTCCTAATTAACCTTAAATCAAAAGCCATGCAAACATTACGAACAAAAGGTCGAGCATGTTCTGGTAACTTAAGTCCATTTTCAGAAATAATTACCAATCCATCTTGTTCCATTTCTTTCAATTTTTCTAAGCAATCGTTAAGTTCCGGAAACTTCATCTCCTCTTTTTCCCATGATGTTTCGAAGTGACACATAATTTCTAATATGTGCTTCCTTATTACTAAATCTTCTTTATTTAATAAGTGTCCTCTAAAAATTGGAATAACTCCTCGGTTAACTAATTCAGTATATTCTTCTACTGTTTTTACATTTTGGGCAAAACTGTACCAAGAATCACTAATTGAACTCATACCTAACCCAACCATTAACTGTGTTTTACCAGCAGTATAACCCATAAAATTTCGGTGTAAACTTTTCGTCTCCATTGCTTTATGCATTGAATCTGTTGGTAAAGCAAAGTGATCCATTCCTATCTCAACATAACCTAATTCTCCAAGCAATTGCTTACCAGTTTCATACAACACTCTTTTTTCATCGGCAGTTGGCAAATCTTTTTCATCATAACCTCTTTGTCCAACGCCTTTTATCCATGGTACATGAGCGTAGCTATAAAACGCTATTCTATCAGGTTTTAATTCTTTGGTTTTCGTAATTGTGTCTATAATACTTTCTTTGGTTTGATGTGGTAATCCAAAAACTAAATCGTGACTAATTGAGTTATATCCTATTTCACGAGAAAGTCTAGTAGCTTCTTCAACTTTTTCGAAAGGTTGAATTCTATTTATTGTCTTTTGAACTTTTAAATCGTAATCCTGAACACCAAAACTATTTCTTCTAAACCCTAAATTATATAAAGTTTGTAAGTGTTCTTTTGTTGTATTATTGGGATGAGCTTCAAAACTAAATTCAAAGTCGTCGCATTTTTCTGATTTAGCTAAAATACCATTTATCAATCGTTCTAAATTTGTTGCGCTAAAAAAAGTAGGTGTTCCCCCTCCTAAATGAATCTCTTTTATTCTAGGTTTAGTATCAAATTCATTACAATATAAATTCCATTCTTTTAACACCGTTTCAACATAAGGCTCTTCAACGCCATGCTGCTTTGTAATTCGTTTATGACACCCACAAAATGTACACAAGTTTTCACAAAATGGTAAATGAATGTAAACACTTATCCCTTCAGTTGTATTACTTTCTCTAAATGCTTGCTTTACTGTAGAAATCCAATCTTTATAATCAATACCTTTTTCATCCCAAAAAGGAACTGTTGGGTAACTAGTATATCGGGGTCCTGCAATATTGTACTTTTGTATTAAGTTACTACCCATTATTTCTACTTAAAATTTTATCGCCCATTTTTTTACCAAACTCACGCATTTCGTTAGCTATTTCAGTATCGTTAGTCGCTCTTTCATAAGTATCGCTCATTGTAATTAAAGATTGATAAAAAAAATGTTCCATTTCATCTATCATCATTTGTTTGGTCCATAAGTCAATACGAAGTGTATTGTTTTCTTTTGCATCCCACAAACTAATTACTAACGCCTTACATTCTTTCACTTCTTCCTCTCCAGTGTCAGTTGCTTGCCATTCTATCTTTTCAGGAACGTGATTTTCGTCTAAAATAATTTTAAAATTGATTTCTGAATTCTTCATCTTTTCTTATGGTTTATATTTTGACTTATTCAATATTTTTTGAGCGTCTTTTTCTTTTATTAAATCTGTTAATGATAATTCTTGATTGTTATCCATGTAAGCTTTTACAATTTGCCACCCTATCCAATGCCCAATTCTTCCTGGAGAGCCCTCAGGGAAACCTTGAATAAATGGAGCTTCTCCCATGTACTTAATAATTTCTTTGGTTTCTTTTGTATACAATAAATCATTATCTATAAAATAGAACCATACCTGCTTCTCATTTGCATTACTCCACTTTACTTCTTTATTAGTGTAATTTATCTTGATAGAATCTTCTTCAATAGGAATTAATGCATCTAAAACATAAAGCAATTTACCTTGATGAACCATTTCGGTTAATAAATCAGCGTTAGCTTGTTCTAGTTCAAACTCAGTAGAAATCCATCCTAACATCACGGATGAGACTAAATGTTTATTAGTCATAGAAGCTATTTTATACTGTGGTAAGCCTAACTGCTTATATGCTGGATACTTGTCCCCCAAAAACATTTCCAACCCTATTCCTAAGTAACTTGAATCAGTAACTACAGCATAATTAAATCCTGAGTTATAGGTAATGATTTGTGGTATATTCTTATTTGGAAAATAAAACTTATAATGCTGAAAAGCTTCTTTTAATCCTATTTCATAATCATTAAAATCATTATATAAATTATCAATGTCTTTTTGTACTGATTTTATATTTTTATCATGAGTGAAATTATTTAAGTAATAGTAAACTGAAGGATCATTTACATTGCCTATACTTACAATGTTTTCTATAAATGCAGTATAAAATGGATTGTATTTTTTTGCAAGCTCATCAACTTCTTTATCTGTTATTTTTTCATAACCAAACAATTGTTGGTCAAATCGTTTTACATTTAAAGTAACATCAACTGATGAAACATCTATATCCAAAGGATCATTTTTACAAGAGTAAAATATTAACCCAATAGTTATTATAATTAAATATTTAGCTGTTGATAAGTTCAAAATACTGAGACTAATAAGTATTATTTTTCAATTAAGTTTGCAGTAAAATTAACCATAGAAAGCCATGCAAAAAACAAAGTTACTTACTTTAATATTATTTGGGATATTATTTTTAAATCTATCTGCCCAAGAGGATAGTTTTAGCAATGATCCTGTAGTTGAGTTTGATGAAGAAAGAAAATTTCGTTTAGGACTTCATTTTTCACCATCTATTTCATGGCTTAGCACTAATAGCAGTGGCTACACCAGCGATGGCTCTAAATTAGGTTTTGCTTATGGACTATCAACTGAGTTTTATTTAGCTAAAAATTATTTATTCTCAACTGGTATTACTATAAATTCTATTGGAGGAAAAATTAAGTATGAAAGCGTTTATGATGTAAATGGTTTATTATTTCCATCTGAAGTGAAACAATCAATAAAAATAAACTATGTTGATATTCCTTTAACTATTAAGCTAAAAACAAACCAAATTGGATACATTTCATATTATGGAAATTTTGGAGTTAATTTAGGACTGCGCTATCAATCTAAAAGTGATTTCGAATACACTGATTTTGATAATATCACAAAATCCGATGTGAACACTTCTAGTGATATTAAATTTATGAATATAAATCTAGTTGTTGGCGGAGGGATTGAATACAACTTAAGTGGCAATACAAACATCATGTTGGGCTTAACATACAACAATGGTTTTATCAATGTTTTAGATTCTAAAACCCCTGTATTAAATGCAAATGGTAAAGCGACAATCAATAACGAAGGAAATCCTGTTTATAGCGACAAAAGTGCTAGTGCAAACATTAATTTTTTCACACTTAATTTAGGTGTATATTTTTAAAAAATGCAAGTAGAAGAAGTTAAACATCATATTGTAAATTGGTTATCTGACTATATTAAAAAATCCGGAACCAAAGGTTTTGTTATTGGAGTTTCTGGTGGAATTGATTCAGCCGTTACTTCTACTTTAGGAGCTTTAACTAATCTTCCTCTTTTATGTGTTGAAATGCCAATTCAACAGGATATCAGCCAAGTAACTAGAGCTAAAAATCATATTGCTTTTTTAAAAGACAACTATATAAATGTATCATCTATTGAAACTAATCTAACTCCTATTTTCGAAAGCTTTACTGATGCTATTCCAAAACGAACTGATGATAATTTAGCTTTAGCAAATACTCGGGCTCGATTAAGAATGACTACATTATATTATCATGCCCAAATCAATAATTATTTAGTACTAGGTACAGGGAATAAAATTGAAGATTTTGGAATTGGCTTTTTCACTAAATATGGCGATGGTGGAGTTGATTTAAGTCCGATTGCAGACTTAACAAAATCCGAAGTTTTTGAGTTAGGAAAGCATCTTAATATTATCAACGATATTTTAATTGCTCCTCCAACAGATGGCTTATGGGGTGATGAAAGAACAGATGAAGATCAAATTGGAGCGTCTTACCCAGAATTGGAATGGGCTATGAACATTGTTAAAAAAGGAGTTTTTGATATTACTCAATTTAATACTAGGCAACAAGAAGTTTTTCAAATCTACACAAGACTCAATACTATTAATCAACACAAAATGCAAGCTATTCCAGTTTGTATTATTCCTAATAAGATAAAAT
>NZ_VOOS01000002.1:300000-550293 GCF_007993035.1 Vicingus serpentipes | reverse complement strand
GATTAACAAAGGCTTGACCATCATTACCACCATTACAACTAACGTTTGTTTGTGTTAATGAAATGGATACAGCGGAAGAAGGTTCTAATATAATAACAGTCGAAGTATCAGTACAACCATTTGTATCAATAACAGTAACTGTATAATTACCAGCGATTAAGTTTGTTCCAGTTGATTGATTACCGCCTAATGGAGACCAACTATAGGTAAATCCTGGTGTTCCACCTGAAATTTCAACAGTTGCTGAACCATCATTTCCATCTAAACAAGATACATTTGTAAAATTCGTCACTGAAGCAACAAGTGGTGGTGTTTCATTTGGAACAATTATAGTTGAAGTATCAGTACAGTTGTTATTATCAGTTACAGTTAATGTATAAGTACCAGCTATAACATCTAAAATATTTGATGTTGTATCACCAGTTGACCAAGAATATGAATACGGAGGAACACCTCCCGAAACATTTGAATTTATTGTTCCATTAGATAGTCCACAAGTTGAATTTGTAAAAGTTGGAGATATAATTAATTCGGATGGCTCAAGAATATCAAAAGTTTTAGTTATTGAACAGTTGTTAGTATCAGTTATTAAAACTGAATGAGTTCCTGCTAAGATATTGTCATTTGAAGATGTCGTATTTCCAGATGGAGTCCAATTATATGAATAGCCTGGGGTTCCTCCCGAAGCACTAACACTAGCTATTCCAGTATTATTTCCAGAGCAAAGTACATTAGTTTGTGAAGTTGTAGCTGAAAGAGGTGCATCGGGTTGATCAATAATTACATTAGCAATTCCAGTACAACCATTAGAGTCGACAACAGTAACGTTGTAATTTCCAGCTGAAAGGCCAATCCCTGTAAGAGAGTTTCCTCCAGAAGGAGACCAGTTAAATGTATACCCAGGGGAACCTCCATTAACTGTAACTGTAGCTGTACCATCACTACCACTAAAACAACTTACGTTGGTAACATCTGTAATTGAAGTGGTAAGAACATTTGGTTGATCAATAGTTATAACTATAGTTGTATCACAACTATTAAAATCTGTTATTGTTACAGAGTAGTTGCCTGTCGATAGCCCTGTTGCAATTGAGTCTGTTCCTCCGGAAGGAGCCCAAGAATATGAATATGGACCTGTGCCTCCAAAAGGAGTTACGTAAGCAGTCCCGTCACTTCCAAAAAAACATGAAACATCTGTTGAACTATAGGTAGCTGTGAGAGGTGATGGTTGAATAATACTGAAATTTTCCTGTATCATGCATCCATTATTATCTGTTACATCCACAGTGTAATCTCCTTCAGGAATGTTAGTAGCAGTTGTTCCTGTTTGAATGGGTGTCGTGTTCCAAGAATATGAATATGGAATTAGAGAACCATTAGTTGATATAGTAGCACTACCAGTAGCAACTCCAAAGCATGATGCATTAGTGATATCAATAGTGTTGATACCTTGAAAATCAACAAAGTTAAGAACTATGGTATCTGTATAAGCTTGACAATTTCCAGTGCCAGTATTTGTTAGATATAGCGAAACTGATCCAGAAGCTATTTCTGCAGGGGTTGGAAAATATAGAGGATTTAAATTATTATTATTGGGGCTAAAAACGTTAGAGCCACCAGACCATTCTATGCCTGTTCCACCTTCGAAAATACCATTTAGTTGGACTGAAGTTTCAGTTGTACAAACAAATTGATCAACACCAGCGTTTGTGTAAATCGAACCAGGAATTTGAGTAACTATTTGAGATAGAGCTTTTGGCGGACAGTCAGATACATCATCTATTATTACAGTATATGTTCCTGGTCCTGTAGCATTAATTGAAGATGTTGTTTCAAGAGTATTCCATTGAAAATTAAAAGGAGGAGATCCTCCTATTGTATTAATGGTTAAAGTAATACTAGTATCATCAGGACACATTACTGCAGGATTTGGAGATATTGAAGCATTTAAAGTTGGGTTGAAAAATATTCTTACAGTATCACATATTGTTATTGTAGCACATCCACCAATTGGATTTCCACATACTTGATAATCAATAAAAGACGGAAAAAGTGTATCAGAAGGTGTTACTGTTACAGTATCACAACCCGTTGTGCAGTTTAAATAATAATTCCAATCTCCAATATTATCTGGAGCTATTGAAGTCCATTGTATTGATGATTCAATATAGTTAAAAGTATTAATATCACTTGAACAACCATTGTTAACAAAAGATGATGTAGATACTTCAGGTATGGCTATTGATTGAATAATGTACTGACTTTCGTCTCCTCCATTTTTACATAAAGTAACAGTGTGTGGCCCTGCGCCTGATAAACAGATTGGGTCACCGGCATCTGCTGTTATACCACAATTAACTGAATACTGAAAAGAATTTCCATTTGCTCCTGAATATAAGTCTAAAGTAATTCCTTCTGCACCAGGATCAAGGGTAACTATAAATAGTACACAATTACTATAACCCGATCCTCCAATACAACAGTCATCTTTTCGTTTAACTGGCGGACTAATCCATGAACCATCTGGGGTACCAGTTAAATCAACAGTAAAAGTTGGTGTGTTAGGATCACACTGGGCTAAAGTTTCGTTTGTGCTAAAAAAAACGAAAAGTAATATAAATAGGGTTGATATTATTCTATAATTAAACAAGCAGTTATATTATTTGTTTTTGTCCATCGATTCAAGTAAATTAAATATAGATTCTTTCATTATTTCTATACGTTTAATCTCCTCAGGAGAGTTACCTCCAGATTCAAAAAATTCATCAATCAATAAATTTAAAATTGTTTTTATTTTTTCAGAAGATAATGGTTCTTGTTCTTCAACTTCTAAATTATTTATAAAAGGTTGTTGTTTACTAATTCCAAATTTATAACCTAATGTAATCTCATGACTTAATCCATTGTTTAAATAATTATTTACATTAGCAAAATCATGCATATATGCAATCTGAACGTTTTTGTATTTTATGCCTAAATGAAAGTTGATTGCATAATTACTTCGGTATCCGGCACCTATATGAAACATGTTTTTAAAATGTAAAAGAGTATTTACGTCATATTGAAAGGGAATATTAGCTGAGTACCTGGTTAAAACTATAGGTTCAATTTTTATTTTATTTGATTTAGAAACATTAAATAAATAAGAAGCTTGTCCTATTATATATCGAGTATTCTTAATGTTGAAATCTGAATTTTTATCACCACCTTCTAATACTTGAGGAATGCTTATACCAATATTCAATGAATTAAATTGGTAATTGATACCAAATGAAGCATCTAAAAACGTTTCTGAAATTGATCCATTTGTTAGTAAGGGGTCATCAATATCTTTAACAGTCGATTCATTAATCCTTAAGATTCTATTATTTATGTCAACTCCCAAACCAAAACTTAGAGTTGAATTTACATTTATTTTAGCATGATAAGCATACTTCAAAGAACCTGTAATTGAATTAAATAAACCTCTCTGATCGTTTTGAATACTAAAACCAAAGCCAGAATTGATAGATGAGATTGGTGAGGATAATGTAAATAAATGAGATACAGGAGAACCTTTGAAACCAGTCCATTGTGTTCTTTGATGTATAAATGATTCAGTTTCATTATTAATGCCTGAATAGGATGGGTTGTATACTATAGGGTTAATAGTATAGTTAGAATAAAATGGAATTTCTTGGCTTTTCAACCCAAGACAAGCAAATAATAAAATGATTAATATGGAGTTTTTCATTCTCATATTTTATTCTACGGAAATAATTGTAACAAAACCTTTATGTAGTTGTTCTTCATTTTTTAACTCAATAATATAGTAGTATGTTCCATCTGGTAATTGTTTACCATTCCAGGTTCCTTTCCATTCATTTTTATAATCAGCAGATTCATAAATTAAATTTCCAGAAGTATTAAAAACTCTAACGCTAGTTTCAGGGTAGTTTTCTATATTGATTATATTCCATGTATCGTTAAATCCATCATTATTGGCTGTAATTAAATCAGATATAATTATAGGGGAATCATTAAATGAGTCAACAGATATTAACACGCTGTCTTGATAAATACAACCATAGTTATCAATAATTGATACTGTATACAAAGTAGTAGTTTCTGGTGTAGCTATAGTAGAAGATTTGTTAGGGGATTCAAGATTGCTAGTAGGAGACCAAGAATAAAACAAACCTCCACTAGCATATAGATTAGCTGATGACCCCAATTCAATTGTAGTGTCACTATTTGAATAAATGTTGAATGGATAAATTGTTAATGAAATCATATTTGATGTATCTATCGCACAAACACCATTTTTAACTAAAGCTCGATAATCAGTATGATTAGTAATATTTGTTAATATAATAGAATCAGAATTGTTATTTACTGAGTTCCAAGTTGAGCCATTATCAATTGAAAATTCCCAATCGGTAATTGTTCCTAAGTAGCTATTTAAATATATTAAGTTTGAGGAATTATAACATATACTATCTGATGAGAAAAGTGTCCCAGAATTTGAAACAGAATCGACATTAATTGTAAATTGAGATGTGTCATTTGCACAAACACCATTTGTTGCTATTAACTGGTAAACCGTAGTTTGATTCAAATTGTTAAAAGAATTTGATGTAGTTGTGTTTCCTAATGAGTTCCAAGTTAAACCATTATCAATTGAAAATTCCCAATCATATATACTTCCTGTATTTCCATTTGTAATTAGATTTCCAGAGTTTTGATTTGCACACACATTATTTGATCCTGAAATGGTTCCAGCATTTGGATTAGCATCAACTATAACAGTTAATGTGTCAGAGTAAACATTTGAACAAGAAGAATTACCGACAATAGCTCTAAAAAAAGTTATAGTATTAAGATTGTTAAATGTAAAGGTGTTAGAAGTAGTTCCAAGTGAAGTCCAGGAAAGGCCTCCATTTATTGAGTTTTCCCAATCAATAATATTTCCAACATAACCATTTAAAATAAGTGTTCCAGAATTTACACCTTCACATACAATTGTGTCAGAAGATAGAGATCCTCCTATAGGATTATTTTCTATTGTTACAATAGCTATTGAAGAAGTATCACTGTTGCATCCAGCAACTATAGCTCTATACCATGTGTCTTGAGAAATATTTGTAAATGATAAAAGTGATGAAGTATCGTTTATAGTTGTCCAATTTGCACCATTATCAACTGATGTCTCCCAGTTTTGGATTGCGCCTGAATAATCATTAAGTGAAATGTCACCTGAATTAGTGCCTATACATACAGTTTGTGAAGTAGGAGAGGTGGAACCTCCATTTGCTCCATTCAAAACAATTACTTCGGCAGTATCAGAATATGTGATTTCACAGTTTCCGTTTTGAATAACTGCTCGGTAAAGATATGTAGAAGGTTGATTTAAGTAATTATAAATATTGTTAGTATTAGAAAGTCCTAGCCATGAACTTCCTCCATTTAAAGAATATTCCCAATCTAAAATGGTTCCTTTTTCATTTGTAAGCGAGAGAGATCCACTATTAGGAGGAACACATATGGTTGTTGACCCTGAAATGTTACCTCCGATTGAAATTGAGTCTATACTTATTATTGCAATACTTGATGTGTCTTGAGGACAAAATTCATTTGATACGATAGCTCTATACCAAGTTTCTTGAGTAATATTATTATAGCTAATTGTATCAGATGTGTCAGAAATATTTAACCAAACACTGCCATTATTAATTGAATATTCCCAGTTTTGAACATTTCCAATAAAATTATTTAAAATTAGTTGGCCATTATTTCCACTTAAACAAACAGATTGACTAGAATTAATAATTCCTCCATATGATAAAGTGTCAGAAATAATAGTATCATATATAGTATCATTATTAATATTAAGATCCCCTGCAAGGGAGGTGAAAAATTTAAATTCGTAAGAATTAGCTATGGACAAGTCTGCATTTGAAGCAAACGTATATGAGTATGTTGAGAAAGAGGGAAAAGAAGGAATGGAAATGTTTTCAGTTACAATCACACCTCCATTTATTTGATAATTAACATCGAAACTTCCACTAAAAGGAGTTCCAAAGTTAAAAATTACTACAGTCACTGTTTCGTTATTGGATAATTCACAACCAGAAATAGGAGAAGTAGAAGATAATATTCCTATATCTTGAGAAAAACCCTTTAATTGAATACAGAATGAAAGTAGTACTATATATAAAATTTTGATATATAAATGTTTCAAATAAGTCATTTTTTGTATTAATTCATTTATATAATCATAGTACTATAAATGAAAGTATTAAAGTAGATATAAAATTTTAGTGTTAGAAATAAATTCGACTAACTATTGTTTTTTTATCGACAAATCAATTTTACATTACGAAGCAATTGCTAAAAGGTTATATTAAATCTTGTAAATAAAGAACAATAAAAAAGCCCTTCAAATTTTGAAGGGCTTTAGTCGATTTAAGCGGAGAAAGAGGTTTTTGAACCTATTTCTCTGTATCCATTGATATGATTGAGGTCTATGCGATTAGCCTAGTGGCTAGGGTAACGAATAGGGTAGCGATCTTTCAAATAACATTTATAATGCTAAGTTACTCTTTTTATTTTTTAATTGTAACTAGTTTTTTCTCAATGTCCTAATGCAGTAAGGTTGGCGGCAAATAATAATATAAGTAGTAAGTGCTTCATCGTTTGTTTTTGTATTGGCTAAAACGTTTTGGCTAAACTGCGTTTAATGCAGTTTAGGTTTTGTTGGCTGTAGTTTTTCTATAATTATATTTTCAATTTTGTCCGTAGGTTCAGATGATAATGACCTGCCTGTTCCGCTGTCAATCCTTGTTTAATCTCGTCCTCTGTCCAAGAAGCAACCATTTTTTCGTAGTCTTTATAAGGGCTGTCAGTTAACTTATCCTTTGTTTGACTAAAAAATCGTCCGCTCGGATATATGTCTATTGTGTCAAGAGCATTGAGATATTCATACTCGTCATTGTCCTTGTCAATAACCTTTTCGAGTTCAATTAGTCGGTTAAGTTCCTGTCCGTCTGGAAAAAGGCATACCTCTAAGTCCACTTTGTCTTCAAGGGATGATACCCACCCGATAATATTCTCCTCCTTTAATTTCTCAATGAGTTTGTCACGCTTTTGATGGTCGAAGTGCTTAATGTCAAGTTCATTTAGTTCGTTGTCAGATGGGAAATACTCTCTGTATATTTCCGCAACTGACGACTTTGCCCAACTTGACTTATTAAGATCAAGAACCATAAAGAGTAATTTGATATCCCGTTTCACTGACCATATTTGAATTTTTCCGGAGTTGTTTTGAAACGCTGCTGCGACGTACTTTTGTAACCCAAAGAAAATACATGCGTCATAGTCGTTCTGTTCGCCCCCTTTGTAGAGTTTTGTCCCTGCTGGTATGATGCAATGTCCATATTTGTCGTAAAGTGTCATAGATTTCAGTTTAAATTATCGCCAACAACCGAATAAACAACACGTGTTGTTTATTCGCATTATGTGTTTAATCAAATTTATATCTTTAAGCTGAAACATGCAATATTTTTATTTTAGTAGGAAGAACTAAGTGTTGTTATTTTATCCTTCCTGAACCCTAGATCTTAACTGTAATTATTTCATCAAGCCTTGTCGTATATCTTGGTGACAGCTTCTCTTGATTCATCTTCCAAGTTCTATCCATATCTTGACAAGCTAGTTTAAGCTTTTTTTGACCAATGACATGGTTCAACTTATCCATCACCTTCATTAATGCTTGATGCTTTGGATTCTCACTCGTAAACATATTAAGTTGTTTCTCACTCTCTGGTGTAATTCCCATAACGATAACTCCAGCTTTCTTATACTGATAGCCTTTTTTGTATATAGCTTTTAAGCCCTTTACAGCGAATCTTACAATGTCAATGCTTGAGTTGGTTGGATAATCTGTTTTAATCATGATGTGTCTGCTATATTGAGGTAAATCCTTTCTGTGTCCATTGGTATGTATAAACACCATGATAAGATTGGTACAAGATTTTTGCCTTCTTAATTTCTCAGCACATGTAACAGCAAAAGTGGAAACACGCTCTTTTATGTTGGCAAGGTCTCCATAGTTTTTGTCAAATGTTCTGGTGGTGGCAATAGCCTTTTTTCTCTTAACCTCATCAAGTCCAAGCTGTGGAATGCCTTCCAATTCTCTTTTCAATCTCAATCCAACAACTGACATGTTCTTTCTCACCCAATCATCTGGCAATTGGGTGAAATCATAAGCTGTATTTACATTTCTGTAGATTAATCTCTTTGCATGTCGAGAACCAATTCCCCACACATCACCAATTTTAGTCCATTTAAGAGCCTTGATTCTCTTCTCTTCCGTATCTATCACATATACACTTTTAGTTCTTTCAGCGTACTTCTTCGCAATTTTGTTTGCAACCTTTGATAGTGCTTTTGTTGGAGCCATGCCAATGCTAATTGAAATGCCTGTGCTCTTAGTCACTCTATAGTTAATTTGATGGCCATATTCTTCAAGATTAAACAAGTCAAATCCATCCAATTTTAAGAAAGCTTCATCAATGCTATAGACTTCTATGTCTGGAGTGAAAGTAGCCAAGATGTTCATGACTCTACTGCTTAAATCTCCATAAAGAGCATAGTTAGAAGAGAACACATGAATGTTGTTATCATCAAATATCTTTTGATACTTAAAAGCTGGAGCACCCATTGGAATTCCAAGAGCCTTAGCTTCGTTACTTCGAGCAATAACACAACCATCATTGTTAGATAATACAACAATTGGCTTATTCCTTAAGTTAGGTTGGAAAACACGCTCACATGAAGCATAGAAGTTATTGCAATCAACAAGGGCAAACATTTAAACCGATTTTATGATGTAGGTAACAATGCCCCAAATGGTAAAGTCATTATCTATTGTGACCTTGATGGGCTTGTATTTAATGTTTTCTGCAATTAGCCAGATTACATCTTTTTCAATCTTTATTCTTTTGACAGTAAACTCTCCATCAATAAAGCAAACAGCTATTTTGCCATTCTTGGGTTCAAGGCTCTTGTCAATTATAAGTAGGTCTCCATCTGATAGTCCAGCATCAATCATTGAATCACCTTTAACTCTGCCATAGAAAGTGGCATCTTTATTTCTAATGAGTGCTTTGTTTAAGTTAATAGATGAATCTAAGAAATCATCAGCTGGAGAAGGAAATCCAGCACTAATGCCATTTGTTACAACAGGTAATTTAAGCTTAGTAGAAGTATCTGGAGTGAAGAACTCTATGTTTTTTTGTGGATATAAGTTAACTAATTTCATTGAAGTAAAATTAGCTATTAATATTAGTTTTGTTGACTACAAAAAGTAGTTTTAATAAAAAGAATAATTTTATTTTTTACTTTAAGTGAATTAATAATCTAGAAATATGGAAACCCCAAAAAAAAGATACTTTAACAATCCATCTACTAAAGATTACCTAGTTGCTTTAGCTTACTTTCCCAATTTTGTGAAGTTGCTAGATACTAGTAATGCTCCTTATGAGAAAATAATTACGTGGCTATTAGAAAAAGAGAGTTTGTTGAAAGAAGATGATTTTTACTTGCCAACTATCAAACAATTAGCAATTGAACTAGATATTAAGACATCAAATGTTACCAAATATTTAAAAATGATTTACGAAGATATTGTAGCATTAAATCATAATAAACCAGAGTTATTTAAAAATGAAGGACAATACTCTTGCAGACTTTCATTCACATATATTGGAGAGCATTACTTATTTAATTTAGGACTTGATGTTATCCCAAGGGTAGGTGAATATTTGGATATATATTTCGTTAACCCTATGATTGGAGGAACAGGATTCTATGTAGACAAAATTTATCATGATTATGATTATGTTGGGCACTCAATAAATGTTATGTTAACTGCTAAAATTCCTAATACATATTTGAACTTATTAAAAGGTAAAGCATATTTGCAGGGAGATATTTCCTTTATGGAGTTTATAGAAAGAGATATAAGTAATGAACTTCAACAAGAACTTATAAATAGGTATAAAAATCTTTAAATTCTTTTATTAGTTTGTTTCAGCCCTTCCCCCTCCTGAACTTTTTGGGTAATCACCTAATTTTAAAAGAAGTAGATTGAAAAAAAATAGAATAGGGTAGTGAAAGGGTAACGGGTTATTATAATTAACGGCTCGGCTATGCGCAGGCAGGGATTTTAACCACTGAACTTCCTACGAAGAACTGAACTTTAAATTTAGCACTTTCCTGTCCTACGAAGCACGAAGCCCCTGCTTGCGTATAGGTGATGTTAGCTGCTGTGCTCTTTTTCATAGAATTAATTATTATCTGCCAGACCAAGTCATAACATCGTCAATGTCGCCATCAAAATCGTCCCAGTCACCAAGTTGTCCATCCGTCATAGCATTAAAGGTGTCACGGTCATAGTCATGGTTATCACTATAGTCATCATAATCATCGGAATAGTCTGCATCCTCTTCTAAATTATCAATTATATTATTTTGAGATAGTTTCATCGCTTTTTCAAGTGAAAGCATGTAGTCACTTATTCCTTGCTTTCCTGTTTCCTCAAATATTTTCTCAATTGCGATACCAATCCTTAAGGATGAAATTGTTCCATTCTCATGGTAACTGCCTCGATAATTTTTAAGCTCATAAGGAAATATTTTTCTTCTAATTGCATATTCTGCAAAATGCCAATGTGCATGTCCGCTTGAAGGATTCATAACAATAGCCTCATACATTTCATTTAAGCCATAGTCATTTAGAGATTCCTCTTTTGTTCTCCCAATTCTGTATAGCGTTCTGCTTTTTCTTTTAAGGTTTAGTGCATTCTTAAAATTATCAAGTGCCTCTGTGTATTTTTCTAAACCATTAAGTATTTTGCCTTTGAAGTAATACCCGATTTCGTTTGATGGTTGTAAATCTATAAAACTGCTAATTGAATTTAATGCCGCAGCATATTTATCTGTGTGGTAGAAAATAAAAGATTTCAAGAAATCCAACTTGAATGCAGAGCAATCAAAGTTTGTTGCGTTTGAAAATATTTCAGACACTTCGTCTTTGTTGAACCAATCACCTATAGTGCAATCGCATGTTATGTAATCGTAACCAGTAATCAGATTTTCATATGCAGCATTGAACTGGTTTAATTTCAAAAAAGACATTGCTTTCTTGAAATAATATTTTCCTGCCTTTTCCCAATTTTCATTTTTGGTAAATTGATAAACTTCTTTCCCTTCATTTAACTTTTGATTGATTAAGGATTTGTCATTGAATGATTTTGCAAAGTCCTTTATTTCTTCATCAATGTAAATGTCCATTGTGTGCATTTTTTGCTTGAGAAAAAGTCCTTCAAAGGTTGTTGCTCTGCTTAGAGCGACATATGCTTGTCCGCTTGCAAAAGTGCCATCGCCAAAATCAATTACAACTCTGTCAAAGGTTAAACCTTGACTTTTATGAATTGTAATTGCCCAAGCTAACTTTAAAGGATATTGCTTGAACGTTCCAACAATTTCTTGTTCAATTTTCTTTTTCTCCTTGTTGTATTGGTATTTGATGTTTTCCCAAACTCTTTTATCAACTGAATGAACTGAACCGTCTTTAAGTTTTACTTTGATAGTCGTGTCGGTCAATTCATTTACTTGTCCAATTGTTCCGTTAACCCAGCGTTTGTCTGTATCGTTTTTAATGAAAATTACTTGAGAACCTTCCTTCAAAATCATTTCAGGTTCTGTTGGATATTTACTTTCCTCAAATTCGCCTGAAACCTCCGCTGTGTATTGGAACGGATTTGTTTTTAGTTCCGAGAGTTTGATAGAATTTACTCTGTCTGCTAAATCGTTTTTTGTTGTAAGAGTAATTGCAAACTCTTTTTTCTTTAACTCGGATTCAGAAAATACTCTGCTATTTAGTCTATCAATGTCTGTTTGCAATGTTTCTTTTACTCTGACTTTATCAAGCAGAGAAATAAATACAAGGTCAGTCTGTCTGTAAACCTTTTGTAACTCAACTGTAAACAAATTTATCTTTTCAAAAACCTTTGCGTTATAGAAATAAGCACTGCCGTATATTTCATTTATGATTTTTTGCTCACCAGATTTTCTAATCGTTACAGGTTCTAATTGGAAAATATCGCCAACAAAAACAACTTGTTTTCCGCCAAATGGCAAATTTGGATTGCCTCCATTTCGCCTCAATGAGTAATCAATTCCGTCTATCAAGTCAGCCCGGACCATTGATACTTCATCAATGATTAAAGTGTCCATTGCAGAAATGATTTTTCTTTTCTCTGAATTTTTCCAAAACACTTTTATGTCTTCGTCTTCAGGCAATAGCGGTCTTAGTGGGAACTGAAAGAAGGAATGTATGGTAACGCCCCCAACATTTACTGCTGCAATACCTGTCGGGGCAACTACAACATAGTTTTTTGAAGTCGTCTCAACGATATGTTTGAGGAAAGTGGACTTGCCCGTTCCTGCCTTACCTGTCAAAAAGAATGACTGATTAGTCTCTTGAATTAAATCAAGAGCCGTTTGAAATTCTATGTTGTCTAAGTCAAGTTCCATTTTTGTTTTCTGTCTGTTCGTTTAAAGCTATAGAGTTTCAAATTAGCACTGTCCCCAAGCATTGCAGCTAACATCCGAATAAACGTAACGGTACGTTTATTCGCACTATGTATTTAACGTAAATTTAGTAATTTAATTTTTCTTATAAATTATTTTAACTCGTTTCGAGTACTCAATTAGAATTGATTGTATTCATTTTAATTGATTTAATAGAGAGTTAGATTCAATAATCAAAATACCATAGTGTTTCTTCATTCCAAATTTTATAATCTTATTGTTATAGCAGATTAAAGTTGGATTAAACTTTAGTTTTTCAGGGTATTTTTCTCTGATGTATTTAATAAGGAGAAAGTAAACTTCCTCCTTATTTAGTTCTGATATTTTGATGTTTCTCATAGATTTAATAACTAGTATTTAATTTTCGTCAAAGGTTTGTCATAAAAAATCCAGGAAGCAAATGTATCGTCAGGATATTCAAACCAAATTGAATATAACTCTCCATTTTTGTTATACCTTACTATACTTCTTTTTATATTACCATTTGATATTTCTTTTAACAAGTTTGCTCGGTATTCGTATTCAATATCTCCATTAGAAAACACTGCTTTTACTGCAGTATTTATTTTCATAGTTAGAGGTTCTATTTCTGTGTAACCTTTCAATTTTTTTCTTTTTAATACGAGTAAGTCGTTATCAATAGTTAATTCCCAATTCTTTCTTAACACATCCCATATTTGAAATTCTTTATTTAAAGTGTCTTCAATTGATAGAAATGTTTCGTTATCATACATCTTAAAGATTTGTCCTTCTGTTAAATCAAATTCTTCAACAAAGTCTAGAGTTTGAATTGTATTAATATCGAATCCATAAGAAATTAACATTTCATCTATTTCTTTAGGAAATGGTTTTTGATATTGAGAGAAGCTATCTAATGAAAATAAAATAGCTATAATAATCAAGTTTGTAGTTTTCATAATATTTGGGTTTTAGTGGTTAATTAATATGGCCATCGATCATTTGTTTGACTAGTATTATCTTGGTTAATTTTTTTGTCAATTTGTGATTGCCTTTCTTTTTCTTCACGTTCTATTCTAATTTCTTCTATCCATAATTCTAAATCTTTCTGACTGCCTTTTTTCCTACAATATCCACAACCCCATTCGTCATCAGTAGTAGTTACCATTATAAAGTGCTTTCCGTTTGATAGAGGACATTTTGCTACCCAGCTTTTTTCTGTATAGCCTGTAGGTATAGGATTTAAATTACTTTCTTCAAGAAATGTGATAAATGGAGTAATGTTGTTTAAAGCTGCTTTCTTATTTTTCTCAGGTATTTCGAGAATTTCTTTTACGATTAGGTCAAATTCAATTTCAGTAAATACATTACTTCGGCCATACCTTCCATAACCAAACATTGGTTTATATTCTTGAAAGATTAACCTAACAATGTCGTGAAGAATTACTTTAATAGTTGGAAGGGACTTAATTTTAAGATAATGTAGGAAGATTCTTATTTGTGGATAGCTGAGGGTAACTTCATAATCTTTTATTTCTTCAGCCTCCTCTCTATTATCGTTAATACTAATGATTAGTCGATTATCTTTTACTTGATAATAACATAGAACGGCATCAAGAATATAATGATATTCAAGTTCAAGAAATAAAATTTGTTTAGTGCTTGGGTAAATGCTCATAATACATAAGTTTAGATTGGTAAATAATTTAACTCATGTAACTTGATTTGTTTTAGGAGGTGAAGTCTGTTTTTTTGACTGTTGTCCGTATTCTGAACCACCGTTGCTTTTCTGCTCGGTTGGTATCTCTTAAAAAGAGATTCAAGATACATGATAATTGTTTTTTTAATTTCTATTAGTTCTCCATAAGAATGTTCCATTTTCAGTTTGAGCTCCTTTAAGCCAATCTACTTCAAAGTTTATTTCTCTTACTTTTGGCTGAAGGTGTTGTATTCTTTCAACGCCATAAAAAGAATGAGCAGAATCGATGATGAAATCTTTGTTTAATACTAATCCAAAATCAATTAGCCTATCGTGAAGTTGTGAGATTCCATAATGTCCCATGTCTAAAAAGTAGATCAGACTGTCATGAGAATGGAGATTAAGTCCTTTAAAAAACGCAGTAGTTTTATACCCGAGTTTATCAAATAACTTTTTACCATCAATAACTAGATAGTTATAATCTACTCTTATGGATACATCTTTAGGAATTTTAGTTTCTGTTTTCATTGTACATAAGTTTTAGTTAATAAATAATTTACTTATGCATCTAAGAATTGTATTTTGACAGCTGAGGTTAATTGTTTTTGACAGACTGCCCGCATACTAAACCACCGTGGCTTTTTTGCTCGGAGGGTATCTCATAATGAGATTCTTGATGCTTGTGGTTTTGATTAAAGGGTACCTTTAATAGTTTCAATTAAAATGGTATTCTTTTCTCCTCTAACCAAATTTTCAATTTTTTTCTTTAAGTCAGTTTTACTTTGCTTTTCTTTAAGTCCCATCACAAAACCAGTTTCTCCTTCTGTTCTTTTTATCTTGACATTAAAGAAGCTTGAGTTGGCTAATTGATTATTGTATTCTTTCCAACATTTTGCAATTTGATTAGCTGTGGTCAAATTATCTTTTCTCCAACGATTAGAAATGATTATTTCTAAAAACATTGTTTGGTTTTGATAGCTAATTAATCTTGAAGATAAGCCTCCATGCATTCTGTATAGCTTATCAACTCTCATTATATGAGATTCATTAATTCTGTTTAATTCAATTTGATTCATGATACATTAATTTAAAAGGTTAATAATTCAATGTATCTTTTTTAATATTTTGGCAGCTGAGGTTAATTGTTTTTGACAGACTGCCCGTATACTAAACCACCGTTGCTTTTTTGCTCGGTTGGTATCTCTTAAAAAGAGATTCAAGATACATTGTTTGTTATTATAACGCGGTTATATAAAATTTGTTACAAGTAGGAGAAAAAAAATAATTTATTCATCTAATTTCTTAAATTTATTTAATGAATAAGAAAGAGCAGTCGAAAATAAAATCTCTTATCAAAAAGTACAATCCTATTTTAAATGAGTCGGTTGAAATAGCTTTGACGGAAGATCTTTTTAATTTAATTATTGTTAATGGAGACGATAAAGATTTTGAGCTGAAGAATCTTCTCAAAGATAAGCAAGGACTAAAAAGTTTTGTAATAAAAGAGTTTATAAAACTTAATCAAAAACCTATTACTAAAGATTTAAAGAATATGGATGAGATTAAGTTGTCACTAATAAAAACTAAGCAGGAGCGTTTGAAGTTTTAGTATTTATTCAAAAATCTACCAATTATCAGTTTAATGATAAAGAGAAAGAACTATATGATAATTTAAGAAAGATGAGGTTGCGAATTAGCAAAGAAGAAGGGATGAAACCGTACTGGGTATATGGAATAGTATCTTAATAGAAATAGTCCAACTTAAACCTGAAAATGAAGATTAGCTTATCAATATTAAAAGTATTATGCAAAAAAGATTAGAGTGGCTTGTTCAAGAAACTTTAGATTAAGTAGAAAAAGCTTTAAATTAGAATTTTTTAAATTAAATATGGTTGAATCGAATTTTGAATTTTTAGTAGGAACACCTTATTATAAACGATTAAAAACAGCAGAAGATCTTGTACCTATAGACTCTTCTTTAACAGGTTCTCTTTTACGTAAAGTGTTGGAGGCATTTTTATATCAGGTTTACAATGATAAAGAAATTGAATTTCCAGAAAAAGAAAATTACAAAAATAAGGCTAGGCCTTATAGTGGTGCGTCTTTACTTCATCAAGACCCATTTAAAAAAGTTTGTCCAGATAGGATTATTAAAAAATTATGGAATTGTTATAATTTAGGTAATGATGCCTCACACCCTGGAGAATTTATTGAAGAAATTGAAATCACTAAGGAGGAAGCATGTTTTATGTTGGAATGGACTCATGATTATTGGGTATGGTATCTAAGAGACACAGGTACTCCCAATTTAAAAGGTTTAAAGTTTGATAAAAACAAAATCCCAACTAAAACTAAAGCTCAATTAACCGAAGAAGAATATAGTAAACTATTGCTTAATAAAGATGAGGTTACTCATCAGCTTAATAATGATATAGAAGAAGTTAAAAAAAAAAATGATGAATTAGCTCTTGAAAACGCTGCCTTAAAAAAAAGTAATGAGAACTTAGAGTCTTTAATAAAGAAGAGTGAAGTTGTATATGAAAGTGCAGGGTTAACAGAACAAATTGGTTTAGTATGGGGGAGAGTTTATATCAACTTTAAGTATCGAAATAAAGATTATTTTGCGGTTAAGTATTTCAAAGATGAGGCTGGAGCTACAGAAAAACATCAAATTTTAGAAGGTCGTTTTGAAACAAGTTGGCTATATACTTATTTTAATCGACAACATCCTAAATTAGCTGTTCCATTAGTTGAGCAAGGAGAGTATGATCATTTAGACTTATTAAATAAAGACACGGTTTATTATAAGTACAAACATAAATATGGAACTCCTTCGATTTTAATCAAACAACTAAAGGTTGATATTGGTAATGAAATGGATATTAAAACAGAATACCTGGCAAGTTTATTAGGTACAGATGTATTAAATAAGAAATTCAATTATTCAGGATCTTATTATAAATCAAATGGAGTAAACTATAGAGATCAATTAATAATTAAAGGCAATGATGCCGGTTTTGATGTTGCTGCTGATTTGTTGGTGGTAATGATAAATCCAGGAGGGAGTAAAGCATTGGGAAGTATTGATTATGATGAGAGAGCATTTTTAGACGAAGTCAAGAACGACTTTGTAGAGTGTGAACCTGATGTTACACAATATCAAATTTCTAGATTAATGCTTCATCAAAATTGGAGGAAGGCCATTGTAATTAATCTATTTGATATTTGTGATGCCAACTCTAAAGATGTAATTGCAAGATATGTAGATGGAAGTAAAATTAAGTTAGAGAATTTACAAGAGTCTATTTTTAAAGATGAAAGAAGAAGAGAATTGGATAAAATATTTGAACAATTGTCGGATAAAGCACCAATTTTAATAGGATGGGGAACGAATAAAGATTTATTAAGAATAAAAGAATCAGTTTATGATAAAGTATTGGTTCCTACAGCTAGAAAAATATTAGGTGATAAAAAAGAGGATTATCAATATTATCATCCATGGCCTAGAGAAGAACACAATGAAACTAAGCGATTAAATTGGGTTAGTAAGATAATCAAACAATTAAAGTGAATTTTTATTATGGTTTATTGTTATTATTCTATAAAGAAAAATCTAATAAACTTTCTAGTCTACCATTAAAATCATTTCCATCAACCTTAGTTTTAATACCATCAATTCTAACTTTATCAGTGAACTGATGAAAATCCCATTTTACATCTTTTAGGCTATCTTTATTAGAATAAGAAGCTATCCAAATAGGGAAGTTATGGCTTTGATTTAAGTCTTTTAAATAATCAGTATAAAACTTTCTACCTGTATACAAAATAGGTTTTATTTTATAATGATTTTCAGCTGCTTTTAGCCATAATAAAACGTTTTTTTGGAGCTCTTTTTTTGATAATCTCCCAATTTCTTCTACATCTAAAACAGGAGCAAGGTTTCCTTTTTTTAGTTTAACAATGTTTTTAAAATTTTCAAATTGTTTTTGTGCATCTTCATTTGGTCTAAAATAATGATAGGCACCTTTAGTAAAACCATTTTTCTCTGCATTTATCCAGTTGTAGTTATATTTTTTATCTTTTCCGTCAACTCCCATTGAAGATCGAATAAATACAAACTTTATATTGTGTTTCGAATTTTTCACCTTACTCCATTCTATGTGTCCTTGATAATGTGAAACATCAATGCCAAAAGTATATTTAGAGTTTATATATGGTATATCTTTTTTATCAATGTAGTAATATAAAGCAACACTACCAATAATAATAAATGTGGTTAATAGTGTATACAGGTATGTTTTTAGATTATTCATGTAGTTAAATTTAATGATATTGTATGTTTCGTTTAGTAAAACTTACTTTTTTGTTATTTCTGTATACACTTTGTTTAATCCAATTTCCATATTGGTCAAATATGTAGTCGAATTTTAGTTCACTTAAAACAACCTTGTAAACATCTTTTTTGATTGTTGAAACTACATTTTTATTATTATCAAGCGTATACATTTCTGTTGTAGTATATTCAGGATGATTTATATACATTGTTTTTTTGCTAATTAAGTCATCATCTAAGTTGTATTCATAAAGTTCTTCTTTATAAATTTTATCAATTTCATAATCTTCCACTCGAGTTTCAACTACTCTAATTAACCTATTAAAATCATCATAGTAATATCTTGTATACATTGTTAAATCGCCGTTGTAATTTACAACAGAAGATAGAACTAAAAATCCTTGCTTGTTAAATTGATGAGTTGTTTCAAAACGAAAATCATTCGTTTCAGCATCAAGGTGTAAAACTCGAATAAAGTCTTTATTGGAAGTATATTCTTTTAATCCAATAGCATTTGTATAATAATTCCAATCACAAACTATATCTCTATCAGAATCTATGTAGGCTATAAGTTGGTTGTTAGTGTCAAATTTTACAAAATATTTATGGTATACATCTGTTTCTAAAACACCATTACTATTATACTGATATGTGTTAACGGAACAACTTTTTACATTGCCTTTTAAATCAAATTCATTAACAGTTTCAAGCATAATTATTATAGTTTAGTACATTGTTATAACGTACAAAAAATTATTTGTTACAAAATATGTAACACATTATATATTTTGAAGTTATTATTAATGAAATAAAACAGTTAATCTATATGGAGACTTTAATAAAACTAAAAGTAAATCAAGAACTAGAAGGTATACATGATAATATTATTGAAGAAGCTTTTATTGATGCTTGCATAAATTTAGATGCTTCACTTTTTGAACCTCTTATTAACGAGAATCAATATTTTCAAGATTTAGATAAGTATAGATTTTTACAATCTTTAAAGAATACGTTTGAAGATGTTAAACTTAAAGGAGTACTCCAAACCACAATTAAACCAGGAAAATGTATGGGATGTAAGTATGGAAAAGCAAATCTTCAGTTTTTTGGAAATAGGAGTAAACCTGAGTTTTCTTATATAATTAATAAAGAGAACAATTTGATTGAAGATATATTTATATGTAACATGAGTTCAGGAATTTTTACGGATAAATTAAAAAGTTTGTAACGAATTATTAATAGATCGTTATGTTAATAAAGGAAAACAATTTAAAGCAACTACATGAGTGAAAAGTTAACATACCATCAAACAGATAAGGACATCTTAAGAGATGATGAGGTTGTTTTAAAATCTCAAAAAGATCCAAGAGAATTTGCTCCATTATACGATAAGTATTTCTTGCAAATATTTAACTATGTATACAAGCGTGTATATGATACTAATGAGGCCGATGAAATTACCTCTCTAATTTTTGCTAAAGCATTAAAAAGAATTAAGCAATATAAATCGAAAGGGTTTCCATTTGGTAGCTGGTTGTTTCAAATAGCAAGAAATGAAGTAGTTGATTATTTCAGAAAAAATCAAAAAAATCAATGTTTATCAGTGAGCTTAGATGAGTTGAATTACTTAATGGATTCTGCTGATGAAGACAATTCTTTAATTGAAGAAAAAGAAAATAAAACTAAAAAAATAATAAATGCATTAACAGAATTAAACGCTGAAGATCTTGAATTAATTGAGTTACGTTTTTTTGAAGATAGATCATTTAGTGAAATAGCAGATATATTAAAAATTAAAGAAACTAATGCTCGTGTAAAAACACACAGAGCTATTGCCAAACTAAAAGATATTATTAAAAAATAATAGTCATGAAAAATATAAATATCAAAGACAAATTAACCCCAGAAGAAGCCATGAAATTTAAAAATTTCAACGGAGTCTTAAATAAATTTTACGCCATGAAAATCCCATTTTACAAGTCACCCTACTTTTTAGGAGGAGGAGTTCTTACTGCGGTAGTTACTTCAATAGTTCTCTATAATTCTCAAGCTAATTTTTCTACAGAAAACCCAAATAATTTAGCTTATGAAATGATTTATGAATCGCCAATAGAAGAAGAACTAAATGCAGAGTCTCATAAAGTTATACTTTCTGATAAAGAAATTCAATTAACAACAAATAATGGAACTCGAATAGTTTTACCACCAAATATTTTAGTTGATTCGAATGGTAACGAAGTTGTTGGAGAAATTGAAATAAGATTTAGAGAAGTGCTAAATCAAAAAGACATTTTTATGTCGGGCATGCCTATGAATTATAATGAAAATGGAGAAGAGTATGTATTTGAAAGTGGAGGAATGTTTGAAGTTTTAGCGTACCAAAATAATAATCCAATATACATCAAAGAAGGAAAGAGTATTAGTGTTGCGTTAGCTTCAGAGCAAGCTGGCGATAACTTTAATCTTTATTACTTAAACCCTCAAACCAATGAATGGGATTTTAAAGGAAAAGATGAAATAGGATACTCAAGAGAGGTGATAAGACAAAAATTAGATTCGTTAAATTTAGTTGAAGATCAAAAAATAGAAGAGAAAGAGCAGATTTTAGCTGAGTTGAAAGAGCTTAAAAATTCAAAACCAATTAAGCCTAAAGCACAGAATAAGGATAAGTTTTCGTTTACGATAAATGTCGACTACAAAGACTTTCCAGAATTAAGAGCATTTAATGGGCTAAAGTTTCAGGTTAGTGATAAAGACAAGAAATTTGACCCTAAATACGCTGATATATTATGGGAAAGTGTAGATGTTTTAAGAGGAGAGGGTAAGGATGAGTTTGTTGTTTATTTTGCTAACAAAAGTTCGAAGGTTAACTTTATTACTACCCCAGTTGTAAAAAGTGAAAATATGGAGCTAGCAATGTCTGATTATAATAGACTAATAAGCAGTTATAAAATTCAGAAAGACTCATTAAAAAGACGTAAAAGAGAAGCTGCGAAAAGAATAGGGGAGCGATCTAAAAAATTAAATGAGTTAAAGATTATTGAATTGAATAAAATGGCTCAAGAACTAGCAGTAATCGTAGAGAATAAAATAATGCGAAACTTTCAGGTTTCACAGTTCGGAATTTGGAATTCTGATTGCCCTGAGAAAATGCCAACTGAAGCTATTGTTAAAGCTGATTTTAGAGATGAAAACGATGAGAAATTAAACTTTAAAAATATATTTCTAGTTCAAAAAAATAAGAATGTAGTATTAAATATAGATCGCTTAGATTATGAGGAAGGATTAAGGTATACGCCTAATGAAGAAACCATGATATGGGCAGTAACAAGCGATAGAAAACATGTAGCTATATATAGTGTCGAAAAATTTAAACGATTAAAACCAGATCAAAAATTTTACGTATTTGAAATGGAATTAATAAGTAGTAAAGAATTTGCAGCAATGAGCTCTGAACAAATCTTTAATCTGTAAAATTGAAATTAGTATTAATAATAATATCATTAACTCTTTCTTTTCTTGCGAATAGCCAAGAAAAGAAAGAGTTTGTATTTAAGGTTAATAAACCAAAAGCAAATGATATAATAGATACTAGATATGAATTTTTGTTATTTAATCAACCTAATCCTATTAAAATCAATAATAAAGAAATTTTAAGTAAGTATACATTTATGCTAGATGGAGGAGAAGTTGAGTATGAAGATGGTTATTTGATTCTAACACCACAAGTAAAAGAAGATGTTTATTTAAGGGCTTTAGATAATTTTAGTATTGATTTTAAGCCAGTAAAAATTGATAAATTTAGAGTAGTAGATAAGTATGCGTTTTATATGGGTGATTTATCATTTTTTGAAGATGAGGTATCACTTGAAGAAGGCACAATTCTGGAAGAATTTACATTCAGAACTAAATACAATTCAGAAGTATCTATTTATAAAATAATTTCATTTATTATATCTTATGAAAAAGATGGTAAATATATAGAGCATAAAGTGAAAGGAGGTAGAATTCCAAAACATTGTTTGGATGTATTTGAAAATGAATACGTAGATCTATCATTTTCTAAATTTATGATAGAATTAGAGCCTGGAGTACTAGCTGTTGTAAATGATGAAGGATTTACAATAACTAATGATTAGGATGTTTTTATTTTTTTAGTTTATAAATGGTAAAATCTTTTTTCATATTAATAAGCCTTATTTTATCTTCTTATGTGTATACACAAGAAAAGAAAGAATTTGTGTTTAATGTGAAAAAGCCATTAAAAGTTGAAATTATTGATACGCAGTATGAATTTTTGCTTTATAAACAGCCCAATCCAATTAAAATATACGATAAGAAAAAATTAAATAAGTATACAGTTATACTTGATGGGGGAGAAGTTGAGTTTAAAGATGGATTTTTAATTTTAACTCCTTTAGTAAAAGATTCTGTTTTTCTTAGGCTAATTGATAAGTCAGGTGATAATGATAAAAATGTTCAAATAGATAAGTTTAAAGTAATAGATAAATATTTACCTTTTATTGGTAATACTCCTATTAAAAAATTAGAAGTAGATGGTGTTAATGAGGCTTTACTTTCTAAAGTATTTAATGTAAAGACGAAATATGGATCAATAATTAAACCTTATAAGGTAAAATCTTTTATGCTTTCTTACACAAAAGATGGTAAATATATTGAGCATATTGTAAAAGGAGATGTAATTCCAAAGAAATTAAGAGATGTTATATTAAAAGATGGTAAAAACACCTATTTTTTCGATAAGTTTACAATAGAACTATCTCCTGATGCAGAAGTGAAAGTGAATATCTTCGGAATGATTAGAGCAGATAAAATGTATCATGGAATTAAAGACTAAAATTAATGAGAGTATATATAGCATCTATATTAATAATTCTAAGCATAAATTTAAGTGCTCAGGAATACGAATTTAATGTTGAGCGACCTAAAGTTGAGATTACAACATCTCCTAGTTATGGCTATTTGTATCAAAACATCTCTCACCCAATAAATATAACAGTAAGTGACTCTAATCGAAATTTTAGATACGAACTAGCAGGAGGGGAGTTTTTAGTTACCGACACTGGCAGTTTTTTGATACCCCATGCTAAAAATGAAGCTAATTTTAATATCTACGAACAATATAAAGGTACAGAACGCTTAGTATATAGTATTAATTATGTTGTTTTTGATGAAGTTAAAGCTTATTTAAGAGGCAAACCATCTGATGTGGCTATGTTAGATGTTTTGTTGCTATCGGGTAAGTTAGAAGCTGTTTCTAAAGCAAAAAATAAACTATTAACTTACGATGTAAAATCGTTTACATTAATATACAAAGACTTAAAATCAGATGGTTTTATATCGCTTGATGTAGAAGGAAATTCTATACCTATAACTACTCGTAAAATAATGGTAAACCTCCCCGATGGTAGTTTAATTTATTACGAAAATATAAAAGTAGAACTAGAGAATAGTATTACAGCTACTATTGCACCTTATAGAGTTACAATGCAAACTATGAATGCTAAAGGTGTGCAAAGTTTTGATTAAAAAAATTACTTTTATTACATTAATCAATAATGATAACGATTAGTATATGGCAAGTAGGTAATTAATTGTAGTGAATTTTCCGTTTACCAATTAGCCAAATTTAAATATTTTGTTTTTAACTTATTCAAAATTTAAAAGCCAAATTTTTAATTTGGCGGAGTTTCAAAAAAGCATCAACTTTTCAGTTTAGTAAGACAGTACCTATTTGCTATATACAGTGTTGTGCTTAGTTTTTTATTTTATATCCATTATCAACTTTTTCAATTTTATCAAGATTGATTAACCATAAGAGTCTGTATGTTACTTGAGCAAAAGTTGACCATTTAATGTTAAAATTATCTTTTAAAATTAAAGTTGGTAATCGGTTTTTGTGTTAGTGATAAGGTTTGTTATTCATATTTAAAATCAGGGGCTAATTCCTCTACAAATTCTTTTTTATTAGTGAACATATAATTATCATCTTTAAAGTAAAAGTAGAAATTAACTCTTGTTTCTCCATCTTTAATAGATATACTTTTTTGAGCTATTATTTCCTTTTTCTTATTCATGTATTCAATATTAAAAGAAACACCCCCATCTTTCCCTGTAATAGTTACCTCATAAGTTGATTTGTAGTTAATAATAAAGCTGTCGTCATCATATCTTACTTTTATGTTTTTAGCTCTTACTTCATACAAAAATTCATCACTCAATATTCTTGTTACTTTACTACTATCTTCAAAAGTTACTGATCTAAAATAAATTTCTTTATTTAATAACATTTTAGAAATAGATTCTTTTTACGCGAAAGACGATAGGCTAATTAATAATACTGATACTAGTGTTAAATTTTTCATAGTTTTTAGTTTTTTAGGTTCGATTATATAAACGTAGATTATTTTATATTAGCTTATTATGGTCGTTTTTTAAGTAGTTTAATTTTTAATTAAGAATTTTTAATGTTTTTAATAGAATATCTACATCTTTATCAACTTGATTAAGTCTTTCAATACTTGAGTTACTGGTTAATGTGATAAAGCAAGATTTATTATTATATAAATAGATATACATAATTTGATAAACTATAGTTTTACCTTCATATTTTGTTTTTGAGGTAATTTTAATTAGTTCTTTGTTGTGTATTTTTTTTATTTCATCTTTAAGAAAGACGACTTCAGAATTCCCTGTAAAATTTATTTTTTTTAATGATTTCTTAGTTTCAGTTACAAGCGATTGTTTTAATACTTTCCTATCAATTTTATAGACAGAATTATGAGTGTAATTACTATTTAAGTTAACAATAACATTGTCCTTATTGTATTTTAGTACAACGTTTACATTATCTGTATATCTTTTTTCTGTTAAGTTATATTTTTTTAAATATGAGAATGATAGTTTATTACTGTTAAACTTCTTATAAGCTTCATTGATTTTGTTGAGAGTTGAATTATTACTAACTGGGGTTGATGTCCATTGTGAATTAATAATGAATGAGTTTGCCATTAATTTAAATAAACCTTCGTAACGCTTGAATTTTTTTTCAAAGAAATTAGAAAAAGGTGGTGGAGCTGTCACAGAAAAATGAAGTTGTATCAAGTAATTCTTATAAATCATAAGATAAACAAGATTTTTTGATTTTATTTCAGTGTCGAGTCTTTTAATATTAGTATTGAAATAAACACATGCTGTTCTTATACCGTCTATTTCTTGGTTTAAATCGTAACTATCAAATTCATCAACTCCTATAATGTATTTAAGACCTTCTAAAGTGAAAAATTCAGAAACATCCTCTTTAGGCAAATCTGATTCAGATAGTTTATTCACATAGATAACTAATCCCTCCAGTTTTCCCATAATGTTTTTTACAATATGAGGTCTATCACCGTCCTTTAAAATCCATGTATTAGGGTATTTTATTGAAAAATTTAATCCATTAGCACTCCCTTCACCTTTACAATTGTATTTTGTATACTGACCTTTTTTGAATTCAATATATTCTTCGCAAGAATCTTGAGCCCAAACAGTTTGGATAAAAATAAAACAGAGAAAGGATAATAAACATTTTGAATTCATATTTTATTAATATTAATTAAGCACAACGCCCTATCTATGTTTTGTAGGGCGAATTAAAAGTACTATATTTTCGCTTAGCTAATTAGCCAAACCTTTGGCTTTGGGTTTTAACTTAATTCCTATTAAAACGACAAAACAAAGTTTTGGCGGAGTATATTAATTACTTTGCTGTTTTAAATTACTATCAATTGTCCTATAAAATATAGATGATGTTGGCAAATCGTTTTTTTTTAAACACATCATTTAATTTTCGCTAGTTGTGGTTTAATGACCATAGAAATGTTTGTCATCGTAGAAGTGTTAAACATATATAATAAGCCTGGATCAATATCTGATAGAATTGGGATATTCTGTGAAATTCGTTTAAAACCTACATTAATTATTCCCTTAATCACTTCATTTTTTTCATTATCTGAAATTTCACTTTTAATTTCAGCGTATTCGCAAACTTCACCAGTATCTTCATCAACATAGTCTTTCTGTTGTATGTATTTGCTATCGATAAAAGTGTTGTACTCTTTGTATCCTAAGTAGTCTTTATAAATTAAATAATAAGTATATTCAGCTTCATTTTTTAAGTTAGAATCTATTGTTCCTAATAGAATAAAATACATACTTAATAAATCTTTATACACGGCACCAAAATTTTTGATTTTTAGTTGTTTAATTTCTTTATTACTTATTGATTCTAATGTGATTTTAGTGTCTCTCTTTGGGCCTAGAACTAAAGATATAAATTGGGAGATACTGTAAACTGAACCCTGTGCAAGAATTTTGTTTAACTCTGGGAATTGTTCAGATTTTTCATAAAATCTATTCGTCAATTTATTATGAGTATTGTTCCAATGAGCAATTACTCCATTTAGTATATTAATTAAACTTTTCATTAATATTATTTTTTAATCTATTCTTTTTCTACTTTCAATATCCTTCATTATTTGACTCAGTTCATTCTCGTCTTCTGCTTTATATGCTGCGATCATCTTTAAACCCTTAATTTTGAATAAACCTGTTGGTCTTACAAGTATTAGGAGTAATTTGTTATTAGGGCATATATACAATGTTTTATTTTCTATTGGAAACTTTATGTGCGCAATTGCTTCATTACAATTATGGTCATTACCACAAGCACATAAAAATGAAAGGTTTTTTTCAATGTGAATTTCATCGTGACTATCAAAACAATGATAGCCTTTGCTTGGCATTTTTACTTTAAAAAAAGTATTATAATCTGTTATCATATTTTGTTTTTATGTTTGCTAACATCCGAATAAACGTACCGGTACGTTTATTCGCAATATGCGTATAACCCAAATTTAACATTTCAATCGGAAATATAAAAGATTTTATATTTGCAATTGAAACTTTTACAAACCTTTATGGTTCTTATGTTTTTTAGTTTCTGCCTTTTTTAAGTCTATCTAAATTATTTTTAAGACACTTGTTGGAGTTATTGTTCACCTTTTTTACCTTAAATAAATACAATTTATATTGTTACTTCTCTTGCATTTTATAGCCTTTCCATTTAAACGATGAACGCTGAGGTAAATAACTTGATTAAAATAGATATTGTAACAATTTATAAATCTTTTCGTTATTTAGTTAAAGACTTATTTACCCCTAAAACCTTTTACTATGAAAAAGCTAATTTTAACCTTGTCGGTAGTACTAATTAGTACAGTATCATTTTCACAAGAAACATTTAAAATTAAAGAAGTTGTTGATTCAGAAGTTGGGAGTGATTTAATTTCTTCAATAACTTACGGCTCAGAATGTAATTTTGATAGAATTATTGTATGGGAATTAATTAAAAGAGTTGAAATATTTTTAATGAAAGGAAAAGAGGTTGTTTTTGCTGATATTATTAATGTTGAATCAGAGAATATGGACAAAGGAAATAGAGTTATTAAAGGGCTCGGAAACAATAATGAGTATGTTTCGATGACACACGTAAGAGATGGTAGTCTTCTGTTAAGTTATGGAGAGTCGTCATACGAGTCTATTAATAGTTTTAGGTCTTTATACTTTAGTAATGTTGATTAAGAAAGTTTTTAAAGCCAATGGCTATAAGATTCTATAGATTAATTATGTTTCATTAAGAAATTATAAAGTCCTGCCTTTGGTGGGACTTTTTTTTATCTTTTTTTCTAAGGTTTATATTATATGCATTAGAATTAAACTTAATTGTAACGAAATCAAACTCATCCGTTATTTAGTTAAAGAATTACTAATTTCTAAATCCTTTAACTATGAAAAAGCTACTTTTAACCTTATCAGTATTACTAATCAGTATATTAACATTCTCACAAACATTTAAAGAAAGACTTTCTGAAGCAAGAAAGGACACTTCATTAGTTGTTAAAAAGTATAAATTAAAGTCTACTGACATTCAGATGGAGTCAGATGGATATGTTTTAATTAGAAAGAAAATGGTTGAGGCAATGGGTAAAAACATTTCGGACACAACTTACAGAGTAGGTGAGTTAAATGTAAGAACGATTACTCAAGATGCTTCAGCTGGTGGTGAGTTTGAGGTAACATATTTCTTCGAAGGTGATTTAGTGTTTGATGATAAGGATGGTCAGACACCTAAAAACATTAAGTATTTAGTAATTACTGAGTTTAGATACTTAAAAAACTTTATCACTATTAAATAGCGTTTATTATATATGAAAAAGCTAATTTTAACCTTATCAGCAGTACTATTCAGTACAGTAACATTCTCACAAACATTTAAAACAGAAAGCTTAATGATTAAAGAAGCTGGCTCTAGCTATATGTTGGAAATATTAGAAGCAGATGACATTATCTTTAAAAATATTGATGTTGATGTTAAGAAAAAAGTAGTTTCATTAGAATTTAAAGGGGTAGATGGGAAAACTCTTTCGGAAGATCTAATTACTATAGAGCAAGAACTTATAGATGAAGATTCTAATAAGGTAATTAGAGGGATTAATACCGACAAACGCCATACAGTACTAACATTTACTAAAAATGGACACCTAATGATTGAATATGGAACATCTTACGAAATACTTGATTCAGAAGAGTGTATGTTTTTTTTAGGGATGATACATTAAATTATATTTTGTAACGAAATCAAACTCATCCGTTATTTAGTTAAAGAATTACTAATTTCTAAATCCTTTAACTATGAAAAAGCTCCTTCTAATTGCCCTGTTATTTGTTATTAAATTCTCATATGCCGAAGAAATTGAATATGTTCTTGAGAATATACAAGTTTATCAATATGATTCTTTACAATTTGAAGATGAATGTGATTTAAAGTTAAGCGTTTCTGAATCTTCAGTAATTATTGAATCTGAAGATCATGAGGAAACTTTTGTTGTTTTATCTCAACCTGATATTAATGGATTTGTAAAAATGAGGTTATTAGGTAAAGATACTAGATGGGAGATGGCTATTACTCCATATTCTTCTTTTATAGAAAATTATAAAGAAAATTATGAAACATATTTAGTTGAAATTTATTCAGATGATTCTCTTGCAATTAATAATGTAATATATGCTTACAAGGCATTTAAGAAAAATATGAGATACGATAATTTCCCATCGCTTGCAGATTTAAAATTAAATGTATCAAATTACATTTTTGTAGATTACTATGGAAATCCAATGTCAGAAAGTGAACATAAAGATAAGGGAGTTTATGGTTTTTATAATAATGTAATTTTTTCACAAGATGAAAAATCAGTATCGCTTACTTTTGAGTTAAATGAGCATAAAAAGATTTTAAATGAAACTCATGAAAAATTTAACTATGAGGTGTTTTCTTATATGGAGTTTAAAAATAGAGAGAGTTGGTTGCTAATAAGAGAAGATGGAATTCAACTAATATTTAACCATTTTAAAGATGCCGATAACTATAGTTTAGTTATACCTGTAAAAGAAGAAAGTGAAGAGTTATTCGTGTATGTATTCGAAAAATAATGGTGTGAAATAATTATTTAAAACAAATGAAGCCATCAATTAAAGAGCTAGAATGTATTAGAATTGCTAAGAAATTTAAACCAAAGAGGAATAAACTCTTAACTTTTTTTAAGCATGAGAATATTGATGTATCTTCAATTAAAACCTTTTCTCAATTATGGAGGGATCATGGTTTAGGTTATGGCTTTTTTACCCTAAATGATAAAGCAGTAGAAGAAAAAATTAAATGTATTAATTTATGGGTACAAGTTTTATATACTGAGAGTATTGATGTTTGCGAATTGATTGATAAAATAAAAAAAGATAATATTAAAAGTAAGATTAAGTTTGAAAAAGATAATCCAGGTGGACATCAACTTATGCAAAACCCTATAGATTCACTAATATTAACTATCGATAACATGATTCAACCCTATACCTAGTATAAAATTATAATATGATTAAAAATAAAATTAAAGGTGCGTTGTTTGGACAAGCTAATGGAGATGCTTTAGGTCTTGGAGCTGAGTTTTTATACTTTTCACACATTCTTTTCCGTATTTTAAGTCTTAATTCTAATGCCGCTATTCGTTTTTTTAAATCTTCAATGTCATCACCAGATGACATTGAAGTTAATTGATTGTTTACCATTAGATTTAGAAGGTAGTTTACACTTAAACCTAATTGTGATGCAAAGTATTGTAAAGCCTCTTTAATCTCAGGCTTTACCCTTGCAGTAATAATTTCAGTTTTCGATTTTTTCATCTTTATAATTTTAAGATTTACAATATGTTTTAGCTCTACCTAAGAAATCCTCTCTTAAGGTTGTTAAACTTTCTTTTACCGATTTAGAATTTGGATTAACTTCATACTTTAATTCATGATGCAAAAGCTCCATTTGGTGTAATAATATGTCAATACTAGTTAATAATCATTGTTATTTTAATATTTTTTTTACATATTTAAATCTTAAAAATTCATATTGAAAGTTAAAGAAGCTATACCAATTATTGATTTATTTGCAGGGTCAGGAGGTTTAGGGGAGGGTTTTTCTTCTTTTTACTCTGGAAAAAATAGAGCGTTTGATATAAAACTTTCAATTGAAAAGGATGAAAATGCTCATAAAACTCTTCAGCTTAGGGCTTTTACAAGACAATTTTCAAATGGAGGAGTGCCAGAAGATTATTATGAAGTACTTCGTGAAAAAGATTTAATTAAGAGAGAAAAATTAATTTCAATTTTATTTGAAAGATATCCAAAACAAGCTGAAAAAGCCAAAAATGAAGCATGGTTGTGTGAATTAGGCAAAGCTGATTACCCAACTGATCTAATTGATAAACGAATAAAAGAAGGTTTAAATGGAAGTTCTGATTGGCTTTTAATTGGTGGGCCACCTTGTCAAGCATATTCGATGGCTGGAAGGTCACGAGTAGGAGGGATAAAAGAAGCAGATCATAGAGTGTTTTTATATAAAGAATACCTTAGAGTAATTGCGATTCATCATCCCTCTGTTTTCGTGATGGAAAATGTGAAAGGTCTTTTGTCTGCGAAAGTAAATGGGCAGATGATGTTTGATTGTATTTTAAATGATCTTCAGAACCCATCTTCAGTATTTAAAAAAACAAAATCTCCTAAATATAAAGTTTATTCTCTTTCTACAGAACCAAAGAATATTGATTCATTTGGTAATCCTGTATATAAAGATAGTCGAGACTTTTTAATTCGAACAGAGTTGTTTAATGTTCCACAGAAAAGGCATAGGGTTATTTTACTTGGAATACGAGAAGATATTCAAATAATTCCAAATATTTTAAAGAAGGGATCTAAAGAAATTAGTTTAAAAAGCATCATAAGTGATTTACCTCAATTAAGGAGCGGATTAGGACGATCAATTATTTCTTATAAAACGATTGATGGAAAGAAGAAAAGGGTTTATAAAAATGAAATAGATTCATATGAAAATTGGAAAAAAAATATTTCTGATTTTCAAACGGAAATTTATTCTTGGAAAGTATTTAAATCAAGTAAGAAATTGAGTTTAATTAAATTTTCTAATGAAGGTATTGGCTCTGAGTTTTTAAAATGTAAAACTCCTAACAATGATAATCCATTAAAAGATTGGTATAATGATGATAGATTGGGGGGAGTATGTAATCATCAAAGTAGGACACATATGTTGGAAGATCTTAAACGCTATTTTTTTGCTAGTACATATGCTGAAAAAAACAAGCGGTTTCCTAGATTAAAAGACTATGAAGAGCATAGTGTTGAACTTTTACCTGACCATATAAGTGCTAAAAGTGGAAAGTTCACAGATAGATTCCGTGTGCAAATGCCTGATTTAGCAGCTACTACAATTACAAGTCACATTTCAAAAGATGGACATTATTTTATTCATTATGACCCTCGGCAATGTAGAAGTCTAACAGTGAGAGAAGCAGCTCGAATTCAAACCTTTCCTGATAACTATTTGTTTTGTGGACCAAGAACAGCTCAATACCATCAAGTAGGAAATGCTGTACCACCATATTTAGCATTTCAAATAGCAGAAATAGTAAATAAAATATTTTTAAACAAAAAGAAATAATATAAAGTCTATAATGAGTGGAGATGTAATAAATATAGAACCAAGTCCTAGCAGTATGTTAGGATCTCTAAGGAGTATAGGGTATAATTTAAAAACAGCCTTAGCTGATATTATAGATAACAGTATTGCTGCTGGAGCAAGCAATATTGAAATAATAAATAATGATTTGAATAGTGGAGCAAATGAATTAGATTGGGTTGCAATAGTTGATGATGGTAAAGGAATGACAAGGGACGGAATTGCTGACGCATTTACTCTTGGTGGTAAAGGTGTAGATGCAATTCGATCAGAATCAGATTTAGGTAGATTTGGTTTAGGACTAAAGACTGCAAGTTTTTCTCAATGCAAAAGATTAACAGTTATATCTAAAACTGAATACACAGAACTTGCCTCTCTAATATTTGATATAGATTATATTGGAAAAAATGGTTGGAAAGTTTTTGATAGTATTAACCCAGAATCAATACTCGAAAAGATTAAGATTAGGTTAAAAGATCCTGATTTTTTTGAGAAGGAAGCTTGGACTATTGTTTTTTGGGAAAATTTGGATAAAATTGAAGTAAATAACTATTCTAATTATTATCGACAGATAGAGAAAGTAATAGAACATTTTTCGTTGGTATTCCACAAGTTTGATAGTATCATTAATATTTTTGTAAACAATACAGAAATTGAATTTTGGAACCCTTTTGAAGGAGCAACCTCGACTAGTCAAATTGAAATACCTTTTGATTCTTTCGGGAATAAATTTAAATTCAGAGGACATGTTCTTCGACATAGGAGTGAGTTTAAAAATGAAAGCCAGTACAATCTTCAATCTAAATTTGGTACATTTTTTCATAACCAAGGAATATTTGTATATAGAAATAAAAGATTGATATATCGAGGAGGATGGTTGGGATTGTTGAATCGAGAACATCATCATATTTTGGCTAGGGTTGAAATAGATTTATCTAATTCAAATGAATCTGACACTGCTTGGGATGTTAATATTAGTAAATCTTCGGTTAGGATACCAAAGTTTACAGAAAGCTTATTAAGTCCAGAGTGTAATTCTATTATTGCCCAAGCAAATGATACATTTAGATTTCATGGAGGAATAAAGAAACATAAAATCAGAAAAAAGATAGTTGAAAAGAAAATCGAGCCAATTTGGAATTTTGGATCAAAAGGGAGTAAGCTAGGAGTAAAAGATTACTATTCGATTAATAAAGATCATGCACTATACAAAGACCTTTTAGATTCTTTAGGTAGTTCTCAAAAAGAAAAATTTAATCATTTAATTGACTACTTAGAGAGTTATTTGCCTATTGACAATATTTTTGCTAGAAAATCAGCAGAAGAGGTTGAGCAACCATATCATGGGGATGACGAATTAAGAGAAAAATTTGATGAGTTGTTTCAAAAATTTGTCCAAGAATCTAAATTTGATGAAAAGCAGGCTTTTGAAGCATTAATTCACGTTGAGCCATTCAATAAACTTTCATTTGATAAAAAACAATTACAAAATTTAAATATTCAATATGACTAAAGAAGATAAAATACTTTTTGATGTAGTTTTCGCTTTCATAAAAGCAAAAGAAACTGCAGGAGAAGAAATTTCTAATACTTTAATTGGTGATGCGGTTAAACAGTTTGCTACAATGTTTCCAAATGCAGATGATGGGTTGATTAAAAATGAACTAGTAAGTCATTTTACGATTGGAATTGGGAAAAGTGATACATTATACAAATACAAAAGGCCATGGATTGCTAACTACAAGCAGAATCATCCAAACGATAGTGATTTTCCTTTTTGGACTGATTATAAAACTTATTTACAAAAAGATAAAAAGTATCCTGCTAAAGTGATTAATGAAATTGATAGCAGTACTGATGCTATTTTGGATGGAATGGCAAATCCAAATGAGGATATCGATTTTGAGAAAAAAGGAATGGTAATAGGTTATGTTCAATCTGGAAAAACAGGGAATTATGTGGGTTTGATAAATAAAGGATTAGATGTAGGTTATCGTTTTATAGTTGTTTTGGCTGGCTTACATAATAACCTAAGACAGCAAACTCAATTTAGAATTGATGAAGGAGTCTGTGGGTTTCAAAGAAATGAAGGAAAAGATGAAATAGTTGGAGTTGGGAAATTACCTTATCAATTTACCCCAAAGAATAGAAGACCACAGACTTTAACTACTTCAGCATCAGATGGCGATTTTAATTTAAAAGCGGCCGTTATGAATACAATTAATTTTGATGCTGATATTCCTTTAATAGCAGTTGTGAAAAAAAATGCAAGTGTATTAAGAAACTTGAATAAATGGATCGATGGAAAATTGACTATTAACAATGAACAAGTTTCTTCCAAATCTGTTTTAATTATTGATGATGAATGTGATCAAGCAAGTGTGAATACAAAATTTAAAATTGAGGATTTGGATAAACCAATTGAAGATGAAAATGGCATTACAGATCCTTCAAATACACCTTCAATGATCAATAAATTGATTAAAGAATTATTAAATAAATTTTCTCGTAGGGCCTATGTAGGCTATACAGCAACTCCTTACGCGAATGTTTTTATACCTATCGATAATGAACATTATCGTGATGTATTTCCTGAGGATTTTATTGTAAGACTAGATCAGCCGACAAATTATCTCGGACCAGAAAAATATTTTGCTAGTGAAAATGAAGAAGATGATCTACCTGGTATGTTATTGCTAGATAAAACTGAAGAGTTTGCTCAACATTTAAAAGAGTGTTATAAAACAGATATTACTAATATTGAGATACCAGAATCATTAAAATCTGCATTATATATTTTTATAGTTTCTGGAGCTATAAGGTTTTATAGAGGACAAGAAAGTGAGAATATGTCAATGTTAATTCATGCTTCTCACTTAACATTAATACAGAATCAGTTGGGGGTTGAGATAAGAGATTTATGGCAAATGATTTCAGATTCCATTAGGCAGAATGATGGTATAGTATGGAGTAATCTTGAATTAATATACAATGGTGATTATCAAAATGGTTTTGATTATGGAATGATGTCTCAACAAGATTTTACGGACTTTTATAAGTCAAATAATAGTTTTGTTGATGGTAATTTTAATTTACCAAGAGACTTTTCTGAACTAAAAGACGATGTTAGGAAATTTGCTTCAGCAGTAGAAGTAATAGTGGTTAACTCTTCTCAGCCAGATAGCTTAAACTATCATCTTTATCCAGAAGGTAGAAAAGTTATTGCAATAGGTGGTAATACAATGTCTAGAGGGTTGACTTTAGAAGGGCTTCATACTAGTTACTTTGTGAGGCATGCAAGAGCGTTTGATACTTTGATGCAAATGGGAAGGTGGTTTGGATATCGTTCCAACTATGCTGATTTATGTAGAATAATTACCACATCTGAAATAGCATTTGATTTTAGTGAAATATGTCAAGCTGATATCAAAATGAAACAAGATATTATAGCTATGATAAAAAGTAACTCATCTCCAAGAGATTTTCTAATTAATATAAGACAATCTAGTACTAGTATTAAGGTTACTTCTAAAATGGGTGCTGCTACTGAAAGAAGAATTACGTGGGCTGGCGGAGAAGAAATTACTACTAGAATTGATAGAAATCCTGAAATTGTGATTAACAATCATAAAGTTGTATTGGAATTAATTGAAAATTTAGAAACATCTTGTGAAGTTGAGAGAAATGATAATCGAGTAATTTATAAAAAAGTTCCTTTAACATTATTAGATGATCTCAAAGAGAAATATTCAATGATAGCTAATTCAGGTACAATGGATTTTGAAAAAATATTTGAGTTTTATCAAAAATTTAACTTTGATTTAGTAGATGTAGTAATTGTTGGAAGAAAATCAAGTGAAGGTTTAAATGATGTTAATTTCTTTTTTAGTGGAAAAGAGTTGGGCCTAGCTCAAAGAAATCCCCATGAAGATAGTGATTTAAATATGTTTAAAGTACCAAAAGGTAAATTAACCGATGCTAATTATCTCTCTTTATTTGTAAAAGAAGGTACCTATCTAGGAGATAGAGAAAAAAAGCAACCAAGTAGGGTTTGTCAAGATTTAATCAGACCAATTATAACATTTGTAGCATTGAATCCAAAACATTTTTATTTAAAAAGAAAAGTAAAAAAAGGCGATCCAGTATTAAAAGAAAATACTTACCTAGAACAAATTGATATTCTTGGAGATTTTGAGACTAACGACTTCAATTATATTCCTTTTGGTGTTTCTGTCGCAACACCAACAAATAATAATGCAGGAAGAAATTTAAAAGATGAAGATGTTTATATAAATATTACAGTTCAAAATAACATAAACAATTAGATAATGGATTACAATAAAGTTTTTGAAGATTTAATTGCCTTACCAAGTAATGGAAGTAAATACCTAACTAGGCAAGTAGAGTTTGATAAAAGCTCAACTTGCAAATATAAAATAAAACTTGCTGTTGATAAAGATGATGATAATCGTAAATGCGTTGTTTTACAATTAACTAATGGTGGAAAAAATGCTGATAGGATAATTAATAATATAAATACTTTAAATAGCTTTAAAGTTGATGTTTATCCTGCTAATATAGATGAAATTCCGGATGTGAATTACATTATAAAACTAAAGCAAGAAACTGAGGATGGAATTTTCACAAAATTCGTGGATGATTTGGTTTCAGTAGTTCGTTCTTCTTCAAATGAATTAATTGTATTAGACGTTTTGAAAAGAGTAAAAGCTTGGATGAACTTTTTTAAAGGTAAGTCAGGAGGGTTACTAACTGAAAATAGTCAACTCGGTTTGTTTGCAGAGCTTTGTGCACTTAGATCTTTATTAAAATTAAACAAATCATTTTTACTGCAAGTATTAGAAGGTTGGGTTGGTCCTAATAATCAAAATCAAGATTTTATTTATCCAGATGGATCAGGAATTGAAGTGAAATGCACTTCGAAAAACAACAATAAAGAAATTTCGATTACAAATGAATTGCAATTAGACAATAATGGCCTAAAAAAATTATTTTTAGCTGTTTATCATGTAAAAAGGTATAAACTTCGTCCAGGAGCAGTATTTGAATCATTACCAAATATTGTTGATGAGATAAAAGAGTTAATTATGAAAAATCTTGAAGCGAAATTAGAATTTGAAGGACTATTAATTAAAGTTGGATATTTAGAAGAATTTGAAGCTGAGTATTTAAATTATGGTTTTCAATTATTAGAAGGTCCTGAATTTTATAATGTTGATGATAAATTTCCTAGAATAGTTAGAAGTAGTAATTTATCAGATGGTATTTCAAAAGTAAGTTATACTCTTAATTTACAAGATCAATCTGTGTTGAAGGAGGATATATATAAATCTATAAAATTTTAATTATGAGTTTTAATGAAACCTTAAAATCTTTAATTGAAGAAAAGTTCGTTCAAGATCCTAATTTAAATGCAGAATCTGCATTCTGCGAAATCATAGCGGATTATTTAGAAGATTCATCGTTAATTAATGAATTTACTCATTCACCATATTTTAAAGAAGAAAGCACTGGTCAAAATCTAAAAATTGATGGGTTTTGTATTAATGAAAATGAAACTGTTCTTTCAATGTTTATTGCTAGTTATAATAATTTAGATGTCGATGGAAAATTAAATTTAAAAGAGGTTGAATTATTTTTCAAACAATTGTATAGGGTTCTAAATTATGTCATTAGAGTTAATAATACTGATGTTCCAAAAGCACATGTTTTATCTTCACTGAATAAAGATTATCAAGCTGTGTTTAAAAATAATATAGTTAAGATTGATTTTTATTTGTTTACAAATAATACTGCTGTAAATAAAAAAGAAGTAGATAAATCAAAAATACTTTCTAAAGCTGATATGGATTCAGCCATAGATTATAATTTTAGAATATATGATATCAAAGAGGTAGAGAGGTTACATAAAAGTAACCAGAAACTAGATATTGATGTTGAAGAATATTATGATAAACCAATAAATGTTTTAAAACCTGATATTGGAAATTCTAGTTATGGCACTGCTATCGCTATTTTTCCAGGTAAATTTCTTTATAATATTTATAGTGATTTTGGGGGGAGGTTATTGGAAAGTAATGTAAGATCATTTCTGTCAACAAGAGTAAAAGTAAATAAAGGTATAAAGGATACTTTGATAAATGGCCCAGAGATGTTTTTGGCCTATAATAATGGTCTTTGTGTTACTGTTTCAGAAATTGTATTAAATGAAGATAATTCTGTAAAAACTTTCAAGAATTTTCAGATTGTAAATGGTGGACAGACCACATCTTCAATATTTTTTGCTACACAAGATGCAAAGAAGACTAAGCTAAATGTTGATTTAGAAAGGGTTAATGTTATGGCAAAAATTACTGAAATTAGGAGAAATATTGACTCAGTTAAAATTCAATCTACTATAGCTAAAAATAGTAATCTACAAAACGCTGTCAAACAGTCTGATTTATCTAGTAACGAAGAATACTTAATAAATTTACATACTTGTTCTAAAAAATTCAGAAACCCAACTTCAAATAATTATTATTATTTCGAACGAACTAGGGGACAGTATCAACTTGAGAAAAATTTAAGTAAAAACGAGAAACATTTTTTAAATCTGTTTCCAAATAATCAAAAATTAGAAAAATCTGATTTGTCAATTCTATTTTATTGTGCTTTAAGTAACAAAATAGAGCCATTTATCTCTGTTCGAAGTGCCGAAAAAAGATATAACTTAATAAGAGATCATTTTGATTCTGAAAATAAGAAAATAAGTGAAGAGTATTTTGTTAATATAATAGGTTCTTTCATCTTTTATAAGCTATTACAATCAAAATACGGAGCTGGTAAAAATGCTATAGGTCGAATAAGAAAAAATGTTATTGCATATTCTATTTCTTTAATTCAAGAATACCTTTTGAAGTCAAATAATAGTGTTGATTTTCAAGCTATATGGAGTAATGATGGTTTGGATATTCCAGAAACGAAGATAAAAGAATTTTTAATTTATATTAATCAATTATTACTTCAAAATCTAGATGATGGAAGGCTAGATGAAGCATGTAAGAAGGAAGAATCTTGGAATAAAATTTTAAAGAAAATAGATTGGAGTAAATTAGATACGTTGATTGATTTATTGCCAATTTGTGAAGTAAAAAAATTTAAAAAGAGCTCTTCATCAGAATTTAACTTAGATAGTAAATATGAATTAATGGTAGATGAAATTAATAAGGTGATTTATTCTCCAGAAAGATATGGTATACTTGATAAAAGAATTCAAACTGAAATAGAAACATATATGGGAGATGGAATGTCTTTATATAGTAGAAGTCATAGAAGATTAATGAAAGATCATTTTAGACCAAGTTCTAAATTAACAGATTATAACCCTAAAACATATAAATTGTATTTAGATGAATGTAGAAATAAAAATGGTGAAATAATTAAAAAGAAATTCTCAGACCTTAAAATATACCTAGATAATCTTTATCGAGTTTTTAATGCAATATTACAAGATGAATTGCTTGAGTTGGAATAAAATCACAAAATTATAAATATTTTTTATCGAGTTTGAGATTCCAATTTAAATTATTTATTTTTTAGCAAAATTTCTTTACTCATTAATTCTGTAATAGAAATGGTCTTAGGTTTATAATTAGAATTTTTCATAGTTGAGATATTCCATTCTTTATTAATGAATTCCTTACTTACTGGTTCTAAATTATAGACTAAATACATTGGTTGAGAAGGTTTGTTGGGATAGGCTAAAGTTTCGCTTAGTTCTGTTCCTGAATAAAATTTTGGGCCTTTATTTTTTGAAACTCTATATAATTTATCTGTCTTATTTGTATCGTTATAAAGTAAAATATAACTAACACCAATGTCTCTAGTAGTCAGAGGGTGTTTGTCACCATACCTAACGTTATAAAGACATTTTGTTTCTATCCATTTTAAATGTTCATTGTTTTTGTAATAACCTACCAATACAAAAGTTTCATCAGGTATTAATTTTTCATTATTAATATATTCAGGTATTGGTTCTCTTATCTCGTTTGGCTTGGGATTACTATGGATTTGGTATGTTTTTGCTGCAATATTTTCTCTCTGCGAAGCTCTATTAATAAAGTGTTCAATAATTTCTAAAATGAAAGCCTTAAGTTCCCCAATACCACTATCATTTTTAGATGGACGAACAGGGAACGCACCTAATCCTGGTATAATCTCGTGAAACCCTTTTCGGTTTAGTGATTTATCTCCTGGGTATAAAATGTAGGCACCACCAGTTCTTCTAATGGCATCTTTATAAGCATGCATTTTTATTAAATCAGCATTTTTATAAATTCCTTTCTTGTTTTCAGTTTTTTCTTCATCTAAATCTTTTGCAGTATTCTGCTCTATAAAATCAGTTAGATTGGCTATTTTATATTTTGCATCAAAATGAACATGCACTATTAACTCTTGTCTTTCAGCTTCTTTTTCGGAAATTCCAAAAGGCCAAAAAGACAGCGTGTAATCAGGTCTTAAAGTTGTAGTCCAACTGCCGGAATCAGGATATTTTTTCTTGCCACTAAATGATCGATTATAGTTAAATTGAATGTTCAATTTTCTAGTGTCTGTTTCAAACACACCTTTCAATGCAGTAAACTTTCCTTGTTTAATTTGAAGGTTTAGACCATCTTTTGAAGGTTTAATTAGTTCAGAAACATCTTTAGGGTCTATTGCGAAGAGTTCTTGAAATAAGTCTAATAATTTAAAGAAGAGCCAATATTCATAAAGTGTAGCAATGTCCTTTTTCCCAGCTCCATATACATCCTCGCCTCCTTGCCAAATTAATTTTGCAGCCAACTCAAACATTAACCATGTTCTTAAAACCTCTCTATAACCTTCTTTTCGCTGGAGGATAGGGCTATTAAGTTTTAAAGTCGTTGGTCTAGAAACATTTTTAAAAACAGAATGGTGTAATTGAGACTCTAACTCTCTGATTAATATTTTTGATTCGGAATCAAGTTTTGAATCTTTAGGAGCAGCTTTATTGATATCGGAACAAAACTTTAAGAATGTTTCTAAAGCATGTTTAATAAAACGATTTTCTGGTGTATCAACTGAATCTGTTTTACGAACACTAGTAATTCTTTCAGGAAGTGTTTTTAAACCATAACTTTCTAAATAATGACCGCTAGGCAAAATCGTTCTTTTCCCACCTTTAACTAACTCTTTTACGTTGTTATTAGAAAACCTTCTTACACTTCTAATATCTTTTTCTTCATGTATGTCAGTCCATTTGGTTACTGGTGCTGTCACTATTCTATGAACAGCATCCTTAAACTCTGCCGAATTAATTATGGATTTAATGAAGGCAAATTTTTGATAGAGCGTTTGACTATCTTTTGAATAGTCAACATCAAAATGATGAGAAACTGGTGAATTAGACTGTAAAAGTAAATCAGTACATTTCTCCGTGATGAGTTCAAGCATGTCTCTGTAATCATCTCGATAGCCAGATTTAACGGATTGAACTTCTAAATCAATTGATTTGCACTTTTCTAAATTCTCCTTTTTCAGTAAAGGAATCTCTAATGTTCCAACGAATATATTTGGTGAGATTGTACCTATGTTGGATTTACGTTTATGCTGTTGAATTATATTCTCACCAATATCACCAAGCATAAATTGATTGTCACTTATCTCATAGTCATAATAACAACCCTCAATTAACTGAAAGCGAGCTTCATTATTTTCAATAGCTGTTTCAATTCCATCAAATAAGGTTCCGTCCCTTTTGGAGCTGATCCAAAGTGTCAAGTCTTCTTGAACAGAATCTAAATTTATTGCTATTTCAGATAATTCTTTCATCAACTAGGCCTCAGCATAACTTGCGAATCCATTATCTATTGCCCCCTTGTACATTCTTGCAATTTTTTCTAAAGACAGAGGGTATAGTACTTTATCATTTGAGTAATCAAAATCAACTTTATCGAAAACATCTTTAATCACCTTTAAGTCCTCTGTTAAGCAAAAACTACCTAAAGTCTCTAAAATAGGAGATAGCTTTCTTCTTGAACCGTGTAGCTTTGGTAATAATTTTTGCATGATAGCAATATCTATCTTTTCAGAAGTCTTAATCGTATTGTCGAGAGCATCTAATTGATTAATCAATCTCAGAATTTCAGTAGCACTTCTATATCCAAACTCAGAACCACTTTTTTGTAATTCACCAAAGAAGTTCATGAGTGCTTTATTGATTTCATCCCTATCTTCAGTAGTGAATGATTTATTACTTGAAAGTGCAATAAAATTCTGGGCCATATTGGATCCTTTACCAAGCAATGCAGCCATATTTAGATCATTAGTTGAGGCTAAAAAGGTCATCATTTCATCATCATTTATGCGAAACTCAATAGTATTTGCTCTATCTAAAACCTTTGGACTAAACATATTGGTGGTTTCATCAATATTTACAGTGCCGATTACAAATAAATTTTCAGGAACCTCTAGATTTCCTGAAATCAATTTACCTTCATTGTCAAATCGGTTTGAACCCGAATATAAAGGAATACCCCGCTCATCTTTAGATTCCATTACACTCAGAAAATCGGCAAAGTATCTTTCCACATGACTCAAATTCATTTCGTCTAATATTAGGAAATGTGGAAGTTCAGGATTGGAATTTGCTTGTATTATTAAGTCTATAACACCGCTATCAGGCTTTACATACTCTTCGGGTTTTAATGCATTTGGATAGCCAAGTAACGGTTCTCGATTAGTCCAGTCTGCACCTACTGGGATAATGCGATATTGGCTTTCTTCTTGACATATCCATTGCACATATGCTTGGGCTAACTTAGTTTTTCCTGAACCTGAAAGCCCTGTTAATATTATAAATGGTTTTGTTAAAAGGGAACTGACAAATCGAGTTATAAGTTTGTCTGTGTAGACTAAGCCTGCATTTTTACAAGCATTTTGAAAACTAGATATATCAAACTCAACTTGATCTATTTTGATCTTACCATGAATTTTATCTGAGAAGAAATAGTTTCCATTTTCTTCATAAATTGAATATTTAGGATAATATTTTTCAATTAATATTTTAAAATTGTCAAGATCTAATCTACTATCTTTACCACTTGTCCATTCTGTTGAAAGGTAGAAGTTCTTGTCTTTCCAAAAGAAAATTACATCTTCAAAAAATCTTGGCTTACCATCATTAAATGTTAACTCTTCCTTTGATAATTCATTCTCAGAAGTTTTGAAAATTGATGTCAAACTAACTTCATTAGTCTTAATAGAAGTATAAATTGGATCGGAATTGACCTTAAAGAAAGGTTTAATACTATTTAAATTATCTAATTCATTTAGATAGGTTAAAACTTGAAAGACAAAACGACCTGTATACTTTTCTTTAACATATACTTCAGGATCAATCTGAATTTCATCTGAAGGATCATTTTTACTTACTAAATGATCAAATAACTTAGAACAAATGAAATCAGATTCTTCTTTATCAATTTCAATTATAATTCCTTCTTCATCAATAGTGTAAGCAATTGATTTTTCAATTTCAAATACTTTTTTTAGCTTAATTTCTTCTTCTGTTTTATCAATTACTTTAAGCTGGAAATAAACTTTGTCATCAATAGAAACTAATAAAAAGTCATCTTCCGATATGGTGGAGTCAGATAAAGATGATTCACTTGTGGAAAGTGTAAAGTCAAATTCTTCTCCTGCTAGGGCTCTTGAAAAGGTGTCAACTAAATTGCTTATTGAAATTATATAATGTTTTGCCATATTGATGATTATAGGTTAAACTCGTAGGATTGCCATACAACAACCTTTTTTAAAATTTTATTTGTTATAGAATTTGAAAGCTCAAGGTATTCGTTGCTTTTCAAATCGTTTAAAATGTCTTGACCATTAAAAGAAATAGAGTAGAAGTCCGTTTCATCAGGAGAATCAGATCTTTTTTTTGCAGATTCTATAAATTGAATCACAAATAAACCAGAACGGCCATTATAGCTGACTTCATCCTGATATCTATTGGCAGACATTAATAGGTCTAAACGGTCTGGATTTAAAACTTCAAAACCTCTACTATTTTTTTGAAAAATGATTGAATTCTCCTTGGTATTTAAATTAATGAAAAACTCAGTTTTTATACCATCATCTTGTCTTTCAAAAACTATTTCATCACCAGCATTAACATTATTATTTCGGTAAAAATCACCTAGGCCATTGATTCGAAATTCTCTACCAGATGTAATATGTACACTATCTAATATGCCACCGTTCTTTAAATTTATAAATGTTGGGTGTTGATTTGCAGGATCAAAAATATTCCCAATATTTTCAACTTTTTTAGAAACCAACACGTAGCTTTCATGAGTACCTCCTTTGCCAATTTCAGTATTGTTTAGTGACTTTATGAATTGTTGAATTTTCATAGTTATTTAATATAATTTTTAAGAACCTTAGCAATTCCTCTAGCCATTACCGGAGGAACGGCATTTCCTATTTGCATATATGTTTTAAGGTATGCCCCCAAAAAAACATAGTCATCAGAAAAAGATTGTATTCTAGCGGCTTCTCTTGGAGTAATACTTCTTACTTGGCGTGGGTGAATATGTGAATGACAATCCATTTTTAGATGTGCTGTTATTGTTCTTGAAGGTTTGTCCTCTATCAGTTTAAAATATTTATCCTTAAAAATATGATTACGGTGTTTGTATGGCATAACATGCTTTATTTTTTCGCTTGTCCCATCTTCGCCTTGTTCCAGAGTCTCGTAGATTTCATAATTAATATCATTCGTGTATCTGGCTTTGTGATTAAAAACATATTCTATTTTCCGACCTTCATTGATTAGCTTCAGATAGGAGTTTTCATTACCTTGGAATTGATTTACATCAACCTTTTTCCCAGTAATTTCATCATCAATATCTGTCATGTTTTTAACTCTAGGTGCTTCTAAGGGCTTTATATGTGCAAGTGCATCTTTTAAAACATGTCGTTTTACATTTTCAGAGGATTTATCTATTTCATTAATAATTTGCTGTGGGGTAATATTGTTCGATTTTGAAATATCATTTCTTACAGCAATAAAAATGAGGCGTTGTCTTTTTTGTGCTACACCAAAATTATCCGATACCATTACTTTATATGCCACATCATAGGATAAAGTTTTTCCATTTTTTTTTAAAGAAATATTATGATAATCTTCAACAACTTGATCCGCATAAGGTAGCATCCCTCTTACGTTTTCCATTACAACAAATTTTGGGGCTATTTTTGTTATCCCTATGATGAAGTATTTATATAGCTCATTCCTAGGATCATCTATAACCCTTTGTTGATTGGCAGAACTAAATCCTTGGCATGGAGGGCCTCCAACAACAACATCAATTTCTTTGTCAATATAATTTTCAATATGGTTCACTATTTCCCTTATATCTCCATGTATAACCCTGTTTTCTGGTACTTCAGGATGATTGTATTTGAAAGTTTCAATGCAGACAGCTTCATAATCATTTGCTAGGTCTATATGGAAACCCTCTTGTCGAAAGCCTAAACTAAGTCCTCCTGCTCCGCAAAAGAAATCTATAATTCGTGGATCGCTACTTTTATCTGCTTTTTTTTGAGCTTGTTTGCGTTTTAATGGATCTAATTTATCAAGAGTATTACCAAGTTTTTTTAGATTATTTCGTTGGAAATGTAAAGCTGAAACAAAGTCATTAAAAACATCCTTTTTTAATGTTTTTTTAAGAAGGATAATATGTTCAGGCTTACTAATTATATTTAGCTTTAGTAGTTTATGAATAATAAAATCATCTATACAAGTATTTAAATCTAATTGTAAATGATGTTTTTCAGAAAAAGCTTTAGTAATTTTTAAAAATAGCTCAATTTTTTCAATAAAGAATTTCTTTGATTTTAAATCAGTTATTTCAGTAATAGGTGTATACATATTAAATATCTTCTAATACCTGTTTTATGCTTTTTGCAATAGCTTCAGCCATCATTGGAGGGACTGCGTTACCTATTTGCTTGTATTGTTGTGTTCTAGAACCTTCAAATACAAAATCGTCAGGGAAAGATTGAAGTCTAGCAGCTTCTCTAGCAGTTAAAGTCCTTTCTTGTGTGTGGTCAGGGTGTATAAATTGATTACCATCTTTATATAAATGAGCAATAATAGTTCTTGCAGGTTTATCCCAAAATTGAACAACATAACTATTATTGAATACACGTTGTTTATTATGATTAAGTGATGGTTTTTTTTCAAGTAACTCCGCAAATGTCCATTTGTTTTTACTCATTATTTTATAACGCATCTTATCAGAAAGGTTATGAGTTCTTGCTACATGATCTCGAATCTCACAATCATTAAAGTTTCTTATTTTAGAAAGATATTCATTATTTGATTTTACTTCATGTTTTAATATTGGTTTTCCTTCACCGGGTTTTATTTTTGGAAGGTCCGATATAGCATCTTTAACAGTTACAAAATCTTTTAGATTAGTTTCATTATTAGTTTTACTATCAGGATTAGTGTGAGTTTTGATTATGCCTTTATAGATTATAGAAGGTTTTATTTTAAGGTCCTTTCGTGTTCCAATTAAAATAACTCTTTTTCTAATTTGCGGAACACCATAATCACATGAATTTAAAACCATTTGATCAATATCTTTTAATAAATTGTATTTCTTCCCAAGTTCTTTTAATATAATATTGATTATTGGTTTACCATTTATTTTAGCACTTAATAATCCTGTAACATTTTCAAATACAAATACTTTGGGTTGAAATCGATTAAGTACTTTAATATAGCTTTCAAATAAAAAGTTTCTAGGGTCATCTGCCATTCCATTTTCATCTTTTGCTCTACCTAGACTAGAAAAACTTTGACAAGGAGGACCACCAATAATGACATCAACAGTTTTATTTTTTACATGAGATTCAATTTTGGAAATGATATCCTCAGACGTTATGTCTTCTTCTAAAACATTTACATCATTATCATTATATCCATAATATTTCATTCTGGTTTTTAAAGTTTTACAAGCATGATGATCAATTTCAACATGAGTCAAACTTTTAAAACCTTGTTTGTAAAATCCTTCACTTAAACCTCCACATCCAGCAAAAAGATCAATGAATTTCAATTTATTGTTGTTCAATTTTAAGTCTTTTATTTTAAGATTTTAAAGTTAATTATTCAATTTGATTATGATGGTTAAAAAATCTTTTTTTCATTAAATCAAATAACAATAGGCTTTTCAATTTTATTAATACAGTTCGATGTTACTTTTGAAAAATTTAATTTGCCTTATTTGAGAGTCCATCAAACTTTTCTTTCATTGTTGGATTACCGTGAGTTAGTTTTTTTATTGTTAAATCATCAGCTTTATTATTAGCCAACCTAAGGTTGTTTTCAGAAGAGAGTAAAGCATCTTTTGTTTTTTGGAGATGAGTAATTGTTTTATCAATCTCATCAATTGCAGTTTTAAATTTACGGCTCGCTAAATCATAATTGTACGCAAATCCTTTTCTGAAAGCATCAATCTTTTCTTCAAAGTTGGTAATATCGACGTTTTGGTTTCTCATTAAATTTAATTCTTGCTTATATTTCAATGAATTCATAGCAGCATTTCTAAGAAGAGTTATAATAGGGATAAAAAATTGAGGTCGTACTACATACATCTTATTGTATTTGTGTGAAACATCAACAATTCCTGTATTATAGAATTCATTTTCAGATTCTAAAAGTGATACTAAAACCGCATATTCACAATTCTTGTTATTTCTGTCTTTATCTAATTTTGCAAAAAAGTCTTCATTTTTCTTTTTTGAAGAAGTTTCATCATTTTCATTCTTCATTTCAAACATAATTGAAATAATTTCATTTCCTTCATCATCAGTTTCTTTGTAGATAAAGTCACCTTTAGTTCCAGCTCTTGAATCATTATCTTTTTCAAAGTACGCATTTTGAAATGCGGTGGGACGTAATTTATTAAATTCAATTTCACAATGTTGTTCAAGGGTTTCTCCGACCATTTTAGTTGAAAGCTTTTGCTTAAAATCTTTTAAACGAGAAATTTCTTCATCTTTTAATTTTATTGATTCGTCTTTCGCATTAAGTTTATTATTGAATTGTTCTTTTATAGATTTTTCAAGTAATTCTTTTTCTGTATCTTTTATTTTCAATTCATTTGCTAAATTGTCACGTTCTTTTTCAATTAATTTTATTGCCTCAGATACATCTAATTTTTTTTGAAGTTCAGAACTTTCTATTTTAGCTTTCATTTCAGCTATTTCGGTTTCTTTTTTGTATAACTTTTCTGAAAGTTCTTTCTCATTTTGAGATTTAAGCTCAGCAATTACTTTGTCTTTATTATTAATTTTTTCTTGGAATGAATTTCTAAGGTCTGCTTCAGCAAGTTTTATAGCATCTGTTTTATCTTTTTCAGCTAAAAGCATTCTTTCTTTTAATTCTTCTTCAAATTTATGGTCGCGAACTTGTTTTAAAATATCTGCAAATCCAGCTTCATCGACTTTAAAGACTTTTTTACAGTTAGGGCAAATGATATCGTTCATAGTTATGCTTATTAAAATATATTTAACAATTAACGTAATAATTTTTTAATTACATCAATGAATAAATTTTTTTTAATTCTAATATAGTATATTATTAGATATTACTTTTAGATCAACTGAAGTTGCGTATAGAGTTTATTTAACTCAGAAACATATAGTGAATGTTCTAAAATATAAAGTTCTGGTAAAGTATTTATTAAACTTAATTGCCTAGAATACTTTACGAATTAAAAATACATTATATAAAATAGGAAAGTATCGTTATAAAAAAAAATTATATTAAAATGAAATCTAAAGAAGAATTAATAGCCTTACTGTCGATAAATATGCTAATCTTTTAAAACATTTTAATAATATTTATGTTTTAGATAGATATTTAAATGAAAAAGAAGTGAATTTGATTTAGTTGGCTTATTTATGGAGTAATGAGTTTGTTTTCTTAACTGAATATGGGTATGAATTATCTGAAGTTGTAAAAGATGTTAAATGTGATGATTTTGAAATTACAAGTTAGGATATAGATAATCCAGGTGGAATAAATTTAGGGCTTACTTACGAATACTATAATTTTGATTTAATTATCGAAATTCTTGAATTTGATAATTCATAGTAACCTTCTTTAATATGTTTTATTTATTTTTAAAAAGTAATTCTAATCATATTAATATTGAAAACTGTAAAATCAATAGTAAAGTATACAGCTAAACCTGAAGATTTATATTTTAAAAATGAAAATAATGAGATAGAGTTTTTATATAAGGTAAAACTTTTATATTCATTAATGAAAATTTTAGGTGTAAGAAGGCTTTTTTCAAAAGATGATATAAGATTGTTTTTAATCAGATTATATGAGGTATGTGGAACTAATGAAATTCTTGAAGATCATTTTTATGATAACCATATTGTCTTTCGATTTATAAATGATGGTATATCTGATTATTTTGAAATCAATGATTTAATTAAATGCTTAGGTATAGAAGTATCTCTTCAATTTGCAAATAGAAAAAATGAATTGTATTTTGAAGAGTACTTGAGTTACATTAATCAGTTAGAGGATGCTAATTTAGCATATAAAAAAATGCATTCTGATAATGATTTTAAAAAGAATTCAATTCTTTTTGCTGACTCTATAATTAATGAAATTGCATCAGTAGAATTTGATAAATTACATATTAGGGTAAAAGACAAACTTTTAATATTTGAAGAAATGATTAAAGCTTACCCCAAGAAAAAATATACTATCAAATATAAATTCAAACATTCAAAAAGGAAAGATATAATGTCGGGGTTAAGATCATCTGGAGTTAAATCTAATGAAGATATTGAATTATTACTCGAGTTGATTTGTTTATGGGAAAATGGTTATGTTGAATACAATAGAGAAAAAGATAAATATTTTGTAAATAGTATTTGTGATTTTGATTATTCTAAATATAGAAGATTTTTAAAAATAAAAAATGGAGAGGTTAATCTTTATAGAATTTTCAATAAATATCAATTCGAACAATATATTTGGCCCTATTGAAATATTGATAAACAATTAAAGGAGATGAATGAAGAATTAAAAAATATATTAAATGAAATAGAGGATATATTATTTTATCATATCTTTTTACATCCACATAATGTCTATTTCTAATAAGTCATCATCAGGAAAGTTATATTTATCAATTAGGTCTTTTTCTGGAAAATTAATATCTCTTGGGTTCAATAAATAACCAATAATTTTATCAACTAATTCTATATGAGGTTCTAAGTCTTTTGTTATTTTGTTTGTTAATACAACTTGAGCTAAATGCATACCTCTACACATTAATACTCCTGCATTTACATCTTTTAAGCTTTGAAAAGTTAGCCTATATCTTAATAAGCCTTCAAACATATAAGGTAACCCAAAAGCAAGACTATTTTCTTCAAAATCTATAATGGAACTTATTTCAGGAATTTCTGTACCTATAAGTTCAATTAATTTATGGTAATCAATTTCAATATGATTAATGAAATTACCTTTAATAAGCTCTGAATAATTACAGTTTAGTTGTAAAGCTTTTAATAACGAATCAATCATTTTAAGTCTTATTAATCTAGGAGGATTGCCCTTAAAATTAAGTGTTGACCAATTATTAATGTTAGGTTCAAGTTGGCTTAGTTCTGCAAATCTTTTTATTAAAATATTTTCCATACAACCCTTTACGATTTAATTAGAGAAAAGCAGCATATAAGTTTTTTTTAATAAATGATGTAATTATCATTTTTCATCGTTAGGTAATAATTGTAACTAAATAAATGAAATTTAAATGAGAAGATTTAAGCTAAATAATAGGGGAGAATACGATTTATTTAAGTGTTTATTAAGTGAATCTAATTTTAAGAAGTATTGTTTAGTAAGTATGAATGTTGTGCAAGAAATAGCAGCTACGGAAGCAATAGAAAACATAATTAAATATGATAAATTGATCTTAAAAGAAGATTTTATAAGATTTTTTAAAATAAAAAAGTAGAACGTAAAAAGGATACGTTCTTCCTTCGTAAAATAAAGAGAATTAACTAAAAAATGAAAAAAAGATGAAGAGTTTTTACTGGTTTAAAATGATCAAAGCTTAATCAATACAAGTCCTTATATCATAATAATATGAGGACTGTGATGCAGAAATTATTTACAAACTAAAAAAACTACTTTATTATGAAACCACAATCTGAAGAAAATTTACAACAAGTAATTTCAAAATTTAAACCATTAATTACTTCTATACTTAAAAGTAAGGGTTGTTCTTATGAACTTATTAAAGACCTAGAACAAGATATATATGTTAAAATTTATTTGAATTTTAGTAAATATAATAATGAAAAAGGAGCTTTAGGAGCATGGGTTAGAACAATAACTAATAATGTTTTTATTGATTATTGTAGAAGTAAAAGTCATAAATATGAACTTCAGACTAAGGGTATTTCAAAAAGTGAATATGCTTTAAAAACAAGTGATGTTTCTGACCAGTTGATAAATTATAAAATGAACCATAAGATATTAAAGGAAGTATTGGCTAATTTACCTTCAAGGCATGCAGATGTTATAAGTATGGTTTATTTTGAGGAGCTTAGTTATAATGAAATAGCTGACAAGTTAAATATACCTTCGAAGCAAGTTGCGAGTGTTAAGATAAGAGCTATTTCTTATTTACAAAAAGCAATGTCTTCATTGGGGTATTCTAAGGCTATGTTTTTTTAGTTTTAAAATAGAAGCTATTAAAAAATTATCTTTGGCTTAACATAATATATTATTTATGGCAACATTTATTGGAACAGCTGAAGAGTTTAAAAAGTATTTAGGAGCTTGGTGTCGAAATTCAGTTCAAAACACTACTAGAAAATATAAATATAATCAAGGACACCATAATGGTTTTTGTCAAGATTGTAAAAAACAGAAGAAACCATTAGATGCAGCTCATATAGAATCTAGAGTAGATATTATTACAGAAATTTTAGATTCTAATTTTAAAGAAAAAACTTTTAAGGGGAACATTAGCAGTTATAATGTTGATTTAACTAAGTTTAAAGATATTTTTATTGATATTCATTCTATTGATAAATTAGGTAAAGTTATAAGAGTATTATGTAAGGATTGTCATAAAGAATATGATAAAAAATAAAACTAATATAAGTGAAGAGAATAATTTTTGGAATTGCAGTTGGTGATGCGTTGGGGGTTCCGGTTGAGTTCGTAAATCGTAACGAATTAAAAAAAAATCCGATTTCATCTATGACTGGTTATGGAACATATAATCAGCCTAAAGGAACTTGGAGTGACGATACTTCAATGACATTATGTTTGATAGAAACATTAAATGATAAAGTTTTTTCTCTTCAAAAATTAAGTAACAGGTTTATTAATTGGTATGAGCATAATTATTGGACTCCTCATGGGGATGTTTTTGATATTGGTGGTACAACCCAATTGTCAATTATTAATTTAATTCAAGGGGTTTCTCCAATAGAAGCAGGGCAGTCAGATGAATTTTCAAATGGGAATGGATCATTAATGAGAATACTACCATTACTTTATCTTATTCGAGATAAACCAATTGAAGATCGATTTGAATTGATTAAAGATGTGTCGAGTATAACACATGCTCATATTTACTCTGTTTTTTCTTGTTTTGTTTATTTAGAGTTCGCCTTGTTACTCTATAAAAATTATAATATTATTCAGGCTTATGAGGTGCTTATAAATAATATAAACGATTATATAAATAGCAACAATTTAGAAGATGTTTTGGGTGATAAATTTGATAGGATACTATCAGGAGCTTTGATTGACTTCCCTGAAGATAAAATTAAAAGTGATGGTTATGTTATTCATACTCTGGAAGCTTCTTTGTGGTGTTTGCTCTCAACACAATGTTTTTATGATGCAGTGTTAAAAGCTGTTAACTTAGGCGGAGATTCTGATACAACTGGGGCTGTGGTAGGAGGCTTAGCAGGATTGTATTATGGGTTTGAGCAAATACCCGAGGTATGGATTAATAAGTTAGCAAGAAAAGACGATTTGTTTGAATTAGCAGAAAGGTCTATTGCAAATAATCTAGAATAATTATATTTAAGAAAATTTTAGTAAGATATGCCTTCAAATAAATATGCACTTTTTCGCTATCATATTATTGATAAATTAATCAGAAATAAACATAATCCATATCCATCTAAACAAGATCTTAAGCAGGCTTGTCAAGAAGAATTGTATGGTATGGGGAGTGAAAGAATTTCTGATTCAACCATAGAAAAAGATTTGTTTGCTATGCGTTATGAGGATTTGTTAGGTTATCATGCGCCAATTAGGTATTCTAAATTAGAAAAGGGGTATTATTATAAGGATTCAAATTATAGCATCAGTAAAATATCACTTAACGAAAGAGATGAAGAGGCTATAAAGTTTGCAGTGAATACTTTAAATCAATTTAAAGGAATCAAGGTTTTTAAAGATTTTCAATATGCAATATCTAAAATCGTTGACCGTATAAATTTATCAGAAAGTATACAGGATTCTTCAATTGAAAAATACATTCAATTTGATCAGTATCCAGAAGTTAAAGGAAGTGAATATCTTCCAACATTATTGTCTGCAATAAAAATTAAAAATACTGTTGTTATGGAGTATCGTAAATTTGATGATGGAGCAGGAGTGAAGTCGTATCAAATAAATCCATACTTACTCAAAGAATTTAGGCATCGTTGGTATTTGATTGGCTATGATAATGAGATAAATTATATAAAAACCTTTGGTTTAGATAGAATAATAAGTATTACTCAAACTGAAGAAAAGTTTAAGATTGATGATTATTTCAACCCTGATAGTTTTTTTAAAAATTGTTACGGTATAACCGCCTTTGAAAAAGACCCTGTTGAAATTCAATTGAGTTTAACTCCAAATCAAGCAAGATATATAATATCTATGCCAATGCATCATTCTCAAAAAATAATCAATAAAACTAAAGGTGAAGTGGTTATCTCAATTTATGTAAGATTAACTTGGGAACTCATTATGGACATACTTGCTATGGGTAATAATGTTAAGGTTATTTCTCCAATTAATTTAAAAAATAAATTACAACAAATTTTACAAGAATCTTTAAATAATTACAAAGCGTAAATTGGTTACGTTCTAGTTTTTTTACTTTACATAAAACCAATATTTATGTTAGAAAAACTAGATTACAAAAACAATCATCATTATTTGTTAATAGAGGGAAACTTTAAAGACTCAAATGAGAGCTTCTTTTATATTTCTCAAAAACAAGTCTTTCACGTCACTTTTGTTAAGGTTGGAAAACAAGTGGAAGAATGGATTAGAAAATTAATAATTGTTGACGGTATGGATGAATTCTTTATATCTGAAGTTGAGTTTAAGTATGTTTCTAACTATAAAACAATGGGGGGTGCCCGAAATTTTATTTCAAAACAGTTAGATTATCTAAAATATAAAGACATCATTAATGAACATATAAAATCTATAAATGACCTATCTAAATTCAAGACTAAAACTGGTCGAAATTATGATTTTGATTCTCCATTTTGACTATTCAAAATTTAAATAATTAATAAAAAATGATCTAATGATAGTATCGTTTTTTATAGGTAACAATTGATTACCCTCATAGTTAATTTCAATCATATAGCTTTTATTATTTATACCTTGACAATAAGAAAAGCATAGTTTTTCAATAGTAAAGGGCTCTTTTTTTACTTTGTATTTGTAGGAGCCTATTTCAGTTTGACCTATTAAAATATATTTATAATTAGCTTTTTTGGTAAATTCTAAATCGATTTCTTTTGTAGAATAAAGTTTAAAAAGAGCTTGCTCATTAAATATGTCTTTTGAAGTGAATTTCGATAATGTTTTTACGTTTTGCTTAATTTCAATTTTATTATTACCCTCTATATTAAACCCAATAATCTCTTTTATTGGAAAAATATTTTTCCAATGATAATATCCAAGATTTTTTAAGATTTCTAAGTCAAAAATAACATTATTAAGAGATGTTTTATTAAAGTCAGCAACATCCTTTAGTTGGTTATATCTATGAATTGGTATTTCGCATATCCAACACCTTATACCATTACCAAATAAATTAATCACTATTGACATACAATTACAAGAATAGGTTTATTTCTCTAACGTAAGAAAGTTAGAAAACCTACCATTGTAAAAAAGTTCAACCTCTCCTGTATAGCCTAATTTATTTTTTGCGATAATAAGATGAGCTTTGTCAAGGACAGAATTTCCATCTTCTCCTTCAGTAAATCCATAATATTCTGGTCTCCAAAGAAATATTACTTTATCTGCAAGTTCTTCAATGCAGCTTGACTCTTTGATATCTGATAATTGTGGTCTTTTCTCTCCTCCTCTTAATTCGAGTGTCCTATTAAGCTGAGAAATAATTACTATTGAGATGTTAAACTCTAATGATAATGATTTCAAATCATAAATGATATCACGAACTTCTTCTTTTCTATTAAGATATCTTCCTTCTTGTTCTTTTAAACTAAACAATTGTAAATTATCTAAATAAATTATATCAAAAACTTCTTTATTGGATAAATTAGAAAGAGAGTTACGAAAAGCTTCAATAGTTCTCATATGTTCTTCAATATAAATTTCGAGCGTATTTAATACTTTTAAAGAATCAGTAATTAAGTTTAATTCAGTTGGAGATAATTCGCCAGAGTTGATGTTGTGTGGGGGGATATTGGTAATAAAAGAGATAAACAAATTAGTTATATGTTTTGCTGATAAATTTAAACTATAAACACCAACTTTATTTCCTGCTTTAGCTTGGTTAAAAGCCATTTTTAAAGTAAGATGAGATTTACCCATTCCAGGTCTTGCACCTATAATTACAAGTTCTTCTTTATAAAATCCACTAAATTGCTCATCAAAATCTTTAAAACCTGTTTTAATAATGGGTTTAAGACCTTTTTTAAGGTCTGATTTTGGATTGTAATATTCATTAATTAGGTTGCTTAGTTTTTCCATGAGTTGAAAATACGAACTAATAACGTAATCTAATTACGTTCCAATTATTTATAATTATTATGATGTGAAATTTTTGTTTTTTCGTAAGTTAGTATCAAATAAGATCCAATTATGATAAAAACCAATTTAATTTTCTCAACTGGCTATGATAGCTTCATATACAAGACAGAACAAGATTTGTTTAATAAAAAATTTGTTGGAGAGCTTCAACTTTTAAGTTTTTTAGAACGTGAGTTAGGATTAAGTGGAGAGTATATTTCTAATAAAGAGAGACAAGCTGAATATCTAGAATATTTAAGCAAAGAAATAGAGGGTAAAAACTCATTTATCTCAGAATCTTTTAATAACGATAATGTTGGGGTAGCTAAAGAATTGTTAAAATGGAGGGATGAATTAAAACTTTGTAATTGGGACTTTAATAAAGGGGTATCCGAACGCTTAGATTTAATCGCAGATATTGAATTAAATAATAATTTATCTTTAGGAATTTCAGACAGGTGGATCTTAATTCTTTCTATTATAAATGGTGTAGACGATATAAATATAGGGAGTATTGAAATAAATGATAATCTTCAGTTTTTACACCCAATTTATAATGAGATATTTCTTTTACTTAAAGATAAAGGTGTATATATCAAGAATAAGAATTTAGATGTTGATTTAAGTTTAAACAATAATTTATCTAAAATAAAAGATTCTATTTATAATAATAATAGAAAAATACAACTTGAAAAAAATGATAATAGTTTTCAAATTTTACGATTTAAAGATTCTATAGTATCTGCAGATTTCTTAGCTCAACAATTAACCTATAATAATATAAATCCTGTTATTATTAATAGAAATAATTATAGTTTAGATACATCATTTTTAACATACAATATACCTCTTTCTGGTTCAGAGATAAATGATTCAAATCCACAAGTAATACAATTGTTTAAGCTAATAAGCGCATTGTTTTTTAAAAAAGTAAATCCTTATAATCTTTTGTCATTACTTAGTCTTCCTATGCTTCCGTTTTCAAAAAAACTAGCAAAAGAACTTAGTAAAGTCTTAATTAGTAGTGGAGGTATTGGTAATAATGAATGGTTCGAGGTTATTAATTATTTTAAAAATAATATCAATAAAGAGAAGAAAAATTGGAAAGAAAAAATAAAGGAAGTTGATTTATATATTGGAAGATCAAGAACTGAAAAAATAAAAAAAGAGGATCTTATAAATGTTTATAGAAATTTAGCTTCTTGGTCTGCTAAAATGCAAAATATAACTGAGGAAGAAGGAATGAAAGATCAACTTTTGAATTTACATATTCTTTCTCAAAGCTTTATTCAAACAGTCGAAAATTTAAAAGAAATAGAGTTTAATTCTAGGGAATTAGATAAACTCACGAATAAAATTTATGAATCAATTAATATAAGAATAAATAATAAAGAAAAGGGGAGTTATAACGTTATAAAACAACCATCTCAGTTGTATGAAAATGTAGATACTTTGGTGTGGTTTGATTTTTATAATCAAGAATTAAAAGCAAATTTTTGTTCATTTTTAATGCAATCTGAAATTAATAAATTAACAAAACAAAAAGGGATTTTGTTATGGTCAAAAGAAAAACAGATTCAACTACAAATAATCAACCTTCAAAAGGCAATATTGAGAACAGAAAATAAATTATGTTTATTTATTTCAGAAAAATCTAATGGGACTTTAACTTCACTTCATCCATTATTTATACAGTTATCATCTTCTGTTGATAATTTAAAAGATTTTATTTACGATTTTAAATTTGAAAATGCTTGTATAGCAAACTATAATTGGAATGAATCTCAATTTGCTATTGTAGAAAAAGTTAAATTACCTGAGGAGACTGATTATATTAAAATAAGTAATGTTGACTTATTAAATAAAAGACAGACAGAAAGTTATAGTAGTATAAATGATTTAATATTAAATCCATTAGATTGGATTCTTTATTATCAAGCAAAAATTACTAGTAAAGGGCTTGGGAATATTGATGAATTAATAACTCTTAAAGGTAATTTGTCTCATATCATTATACAGACATTATTACAAAATGAAAAAGATGGTGTAATTGATTTTAATAAAGTTGATATTAATAATGAAATAGATAATTTATTAGAAGAATTTACACCTAAAATTGCAGCTCCATTTTATTTAGATGAAAACAACTTTGAATTTAAGTCCTTTTCAACTCAACTTAAAAAATCATTTAAGGTTTTACTCAAAATAATAAAAGACAATAATCTTTATTATGATTCTTCTGAATATGAAGCGAAAGGTAAAATCGATTCAATTAATTTTTCAGGTAAAATCGATTTATTATTTTACAAAAATAACATGCCTGTAATAATTGACTTAAAATGGACTTTGAGTTCCAAGAAATATGTTAAAATACTAGAAGAGGAAAAATCCATACAACTAGCATTATATTCAAAGCTGCTTAATAATAAGAATTCATTTACAGGGTATTTCTTAATTTCTGATGCTTTATTATATACTACAAATGAATTATTAGAAGGTAATAGAGTTAATATTATTAAGCTTCAAGAAGATTTTAATAATGTTAATCATAGAATAATTAATAGGACTGTAAATTCTTATAATTATAGATGGGCTGAATTTAAAAATGGAAAATTAGAGCATTCAGAAGGGAAGAATGAAGAAGAAATCCAATATTCGATTGATACAGAAACTAATTTTTTAATACCCTTAGATATTAAAGATAAAACCAAGAAACCAAATCCTTACAGCGATTATGGTTTATTTAAAGGCTTAGTTAAATAGTATTATCTGAACTAATTTAGTAATTAAGGTAAATCTCAAAAGGATAATGAAAAATATAACATTTATAAATGCTGGTGCAGGAAGTGGAAAAACTTATAGGTTAACTGTAGAGTTGAATAAAGCTATTATTGAAAAGGAGTGTAAAGCTGACGAGGTGATGCTAACAACTTTTACAAAAAAAGCAGCAGACGAGATCAAAGTAAAGTCTATGGAGAGTCTTCTAAAAGAAGGCTTGTTTATTGAAGCAAATGATTTGACTAATGCATATATAGGAACTGTTCATGCCGTCTGTCAAAAGTTTATTCAAAAATTTTGGCATTACATAGGTTTTCCAAAAGAAATTAAAGTTATGGATGAGGCTGATACTGATTTTTATTTCTCTCAAGCTATCGCCGATGTTCCTTCAATAATCCAATTAGAAAGACTAACAGATTTAAGTTATAAGTTTAATTTTTTAGGCAATTTTAAAACTGTTGACACTTCAAAATGGAAAGATGATCTGTTAAAAATTATTGAATTAGCAAGGACAAACAATATTTTAAATTTTGAAAATTCAAAGATAAAATCATTGGATTACGCAAAAAAAATACTGAACACAAATAGTACGCATATTAATTATAAAGATTTAGATCGAATTATTGATAATATTATAAAAATTGGAGAAGAACTTCCGGAAGCTAGAAATAAAACAAGAAAAAAAGCAGCTAAGGATTTAAAAGATATAAATAAGTATAATATTCAATATTCCGAATTAAAGAAAATTAAATTAGTTATTGATGATTTTGAAAATCAAGGTTTGTTAAGTCAAGATCTGTTATTTTCAAAGAATCAGCTAGAAGCTTATCATAGAACTAAAACCTTGTTAAATGATATTGATGAGTATAATAATTTATTATTTGATATAGCTGAAAAAAGTATAAAAAAGTATACTAATTATAAACAAGAAATCGGTTTAATTGATTATTCCGATATGGAAAAGGGTTTTTTAGAATTACTCGAAATTAAGGAGGTTCAAAAGGAAGTTCGTGATACAGTAAAATTAGTAATGGTTGATGAATTTCAAGATTCTAGTCCTATTCAATTAGCTATTTTTATAAAATTATCATTTATAGTAAATAGGAGTATTTGGGTTGGAGATCCAAAACAATCTATTTATAGTTTTAGAGGTACTGATCCTATTTTAATAGATGCAATTGTAAAGAGATTTGAAGAAAATCAAGAGAAAAGTTTAGTCAATGATAATTTAGAATATTCATGGAGGTCAAGGCCAGAAATAGTTGATTGTGTTAACAAAATTTTTAAACCGGCATTAAAAGATCAAGTAAAAGAAAAACATATCACATTAAAACCTGTAAGAACAGATAAAGGTTTTAAATTATCAGCTTTACATCATTTTAATTTAGTTGAATTTAAAACTAATTCTAAAGGCGAGAATGTAGTAGATGCAACTAAACCAGCATACTTTAAATCTGTTGCTAAAAGTGTTGTAAAAGTTTTAAATGAAAGTTGGATAATTACTGATAAAGATCAATCGGAGCCAAATTTGAATAATCCCGATGAAGAGGTCGTAAAATCTAAAATATTACGGCCAAGTGATATTGCAATTTTATGTAAAGGGAATGATGAAGTTAACACATTAACTAAAGAGTTAAATAACTTTGGAATTAAAGTCTCTTCAGAAAGTGATAATCTTAAAAATACAGCTGAATATTATTTGATTATTTCATTAATTAAGTTGATTCTATCCAAAGAAAATGTTTTAGCAAAAGCAGAGGTTAAAATTCTTACAGAAACATCATATAATGTTGGTGATCTAATCGATGATAGATTAATATTTTTAAATAAATTACCTGGTTATCCCCAAAAACCAAATAAAGATGATTTAAAGGATGCTGACTATAATGAGGAGTTAAAAAAATATATAAATAAAAGAGAAAATTATTATAATGAATTAAACTCTTGGGGAAAGGACAACCTATTAATAACCGGTATTTCTTCAATAATAAATGAAATAAAAGATTTACCTCTACCCCAATTAATAGAACATTTAGTGAATAGGCTAAATATTTATAATGTAACTACTAATTGGGGTAAGTCTGAACAGAGACGAAGTAATATTCAAAAAATCATAGAATATGCATACAAATATGATGATCGATGCATAAATATGAATATGGGCGCTAGTATAATGGGATTTATTCATTATCTAGATTCTCAAAGTAGTTTAACAGAAAGTAAATCAGTAAATGATGATTCTATAAACGTTTTAACTTATCATAAATCCAAGGGGTTAGAATGGCCATTAGTTATTCTAACAGAGTTGCAGAAAGATGTTAATTGGGGGTTTATATCTCGAAATGTTTTTGGAATATTTATTGAAAATAAATCGAATATTAACATAGATGCTGTTTTAATAGATAGGGATATATTGTCTTTACCCTGGTGCTTTGGTGCAGCAACATCAAATCCATCTGAAGATTTCGTTACACATATTAAATCGTTAGAAGAATATAGAATAACTAAATCAAAACATGAAAACGAATTAAAAAGAGTAATGTATGTTGGTATGACAAGGCCTCGAGATTACCTAATAACGACAGGCATGCATAAACAACCTAATATCAAAGGAGAAACCTTAGCATATCCTTGGTTAGATATTGTGAATCATCATGATAATTGGAGATTTGAAGATTTTGCAGATGTAGATACTGGTAAAGCTGATGTTTTTGATAGAGGTGTTGATTTTCATGTGCATAAGTTGGAGTTGAACAATGATGATAAAATAGAAAATAAAGAAAAAAATAAATATTTTTTAGGTAAGAAGTTAAATCATAATCGTGATATAGAGCCTTATTTTATCTCTCCAAGTAAAGTTAAAATTAATAATAATGTAGACGTTTCTATTTATGCAGATATTCAAAATAGAATACCTACAGGATCATCAGCAAAAGATAAAGTTGACATTTTAGGAAATTGTTTACATGATATCTTATACTTCTACTTGGGAAATAAACTTAATGATATTACCAATAATAGTTTAAATAATATAGAAAGAATTATTATTAATTATCGAATGGATAATATAATTAATTCTAAAGATGTTGCTTCCTCTATTGATTTGTTTTATGATTTTATATGTAAAGAATTTAAGCCTAAAGAATGGTATAGGGAATTATCATTGGAGACAGAAATTAATGGTCAAGTATATAAGGGTGAAGTTGATTTGTTGTTAGAAGTATCGGGAGGGTTTATTTTAATAGATTATAAATCTTATCCTGGTCAAATAGAAAGAATATTAGATAGAACATCTGTAGATAATTCTAATTATGCTGGTAAATATTTAGGTCAATTGAATACTTATGAAAAAATGATTGAAAAGTTAACATGCAAAAAGGTGTTAAAAAAGTTAATATATTATACTGTTCTTGGAAAAATGGTAGAATTTCAAAATAATTGATTTAAAACTTATTTTTAATATTTATTAAATGTCAAAAGGATAATATGAAAGTGAGGAAAGCTCATAATGAACTTAGTGTTTTAGCTGATGAAAATGGTTTTTCAACTAAGAACTTATCCAAAGAGTTTACAGAAATTATTTGAGTTTAGAATTATTATAAAATAATCAAGAAGGATTTAATGCTATTGACATAAGTGGGGCAAGAGTTCAAATAAGGGGAGACAAATCAAAAGATGAAATTCAGCTAAGTTATCAACATTTTGGAACCTTAATTTGACTTTAAAATTACGGTTGTTTTGACCATCAAGGAGCTGTCTTTTTTGCTCAAAAAATATTAGTAGAAACTGTTTTCCAAAAAACTAATATAGACCCTAAAAGAATTGTAGACCTTATATAGCAAATTATAAAGATGTTGGCTTAGCTCTTTCGGAATAGAAGATTTAACAGATACATTTAAAAATGTTATAAGAAAAAGAAATAAAGACGTGAATAAAGATTAAGTAATTTGATATATTAATATTGGATTAATTAATTTAGTTTATATGTTAAATACATAAATATGTTTAGATTTTTTAATGTTGAGAATTTTAGAGTTTTTAAAGGAGATAAGGAATTTGAATTTTCGGGAGTAAATGTAATTACAGGTAAAAATAGTTCGGGTAAATCAAGTGTACTTAAGTCTTTATTGTTGTTAAAAGATAATTTTATTAATAATAAGTTTCCAACTATTCTGAATTTTGATGGAGGAGATCATGGATTGGGAAGTATTAAGAAAACACTCTGTCAATTTGATGGTAAACATGCAACAAAAGCTTCGTTCTCTTGGCCTGCCTTTACAGTTGATGCATCCTATACTCCTAAAATCAAAATGAGCTATACAGTTGATAAAAAAGATCCTGATAGAGGCTTTGTTTATGCTGTAGAATTTTATAGTGTTGTTAGGAAAGAGTTAATCGGAATTGTTGAGTATCAGAAAGGTCAAAAAATTCATATTATGATGAAGTTTGACTTGCTATATGAAATGCTTGAAGGGATGATGTTGCCTGATCATCAAAAGATTATTGAACGAAGTAAAAGGAAGAGTAAAGGACTTGATAATTCATATGATGTTCTAAAAAAAATGGGTACTTATGATGATGTTTATCCAATAGAATATATTGATATTACTTATCATGAAATTTATGGAGAAGGAGATGAAGATGATGGAAAGTTAAATTTGCTTCATAATGCTGATCTATGGTCAGTTTTAGAGCAGTATTTTAAAAAGAAAATAGGAGATGATAAAGTAGCTATTGGTTTAAAAAATTCTTTAGAATTTAGGTTCTCTACTAGTTTTTCTGATTTTCTTTATCACGGATATGTTCATTTACCAACAATAAGAGGTAATCAAGATAGGTTACATTTTGATAAATACGATAAAACTCCTTTAGGTTTACTTTTAAAAGAATTCATTAAAGTTGACCAAGAAGCTAAAGCATTAGGTCAGTCAAATCCTAAAAAGGTTGATGATTTTAAAAAAATAAAAGATTATCTTAATAAATGGTTAATTGTATTTGAACTTGGAGATGATATAAAAATCAAAAGAGAATATGGTTCTACGACTTCGGTCCAATTATTAAATAATAATCATTGGGGTGATTTAAGTGATTTAGGATTTGGATCAACTCAGTTAATTACAATCCTCTTACAAATTTATGTTTTTTCTTGTAAAAAGATAATACCAGAAAACCCATTATCTCCCTATTTTGTTATATCTATAGAGGAACCAGAGGCAAATTTACACCCTGATTTTCAGAGTAAACTTGCAGATATGTTTTATGAAGGTTATGAATTATTTGGAATTCATTTTATTCTAGAAACCCATAGTGAATATATGATTCGAAAATTTCAATTTATAATTGCTAATAGAGGATTAGAAGGAAATCCAGGTAAGAAACCTATATCTGATAAATTTAGAATTTACTATATTAATAAACTTCAAAAAGAGAAAAAAGATTTAACTCAAATAATTAATTTAAACCCTAATGAAAATGGGGTGTTCCAAGATAATTTTGGAGAAGGTTTTTATGATGAAGCTACTAATACTAAGTTTAAAATTTTAAAAGCTACTAATAAATAATCTTATGGTTTTATTTATTGATAAAGATTTTATAAATGATTTTTTTGGCTGTCTAGACCAATCAGAAAATAGAATTGCCTATTTAAAAGTATTAGAAATTTTTAGCTCTTTTGTTAAGGTTAAGTTCTATATTAATTTTGAGACTATTGAAGAACATCATAACGCTGTAATCGAAAACCCTTTAGTTGAAAAATTGTTTGATTATGCTGAGTTTGAAGGTTATTCTAATGATTTAGTAAAGGATATTTTATTTTATAATAATAAACGACCTGCTCTAGCTTTCACTAGTGAAGATAGTGATTGGTGTTTTGAAAATTCAAGAGGAAATTTAAAAATTTGTAATATAGAAACATTTGAGTCTGTAATTAAAAATATTTTAGATTTAGAAAGAAAATTCGATCTCCTTGAAGATGAGAATTCAAGTGAATATAGTTGGAATGGGTGGGAAGGAATTAATTATTTATCAAATTATAGTAATTCAATTTATATTTTTGATCGATATATTTTTAAGAAAGATGATAAAGACATCATTAAAGAAAATATTCTTGAGTTTATAAAGACATTAGTTCCTGAAAAATCAAATAATAAATGTTATTTAAGAATTTTTTCTGAAGTACCAGAAAATGAAAAAAAAATAGAACTACAAGACGAACTAAAGCTTCAAAAAGAAAGAATAGAATTTGCCAAAAGATTTAAAACTTTTTTAAATAGCAATCTTGCAAATTTAAATATATCTATAGAGTTAATTATTTATGATAAAAAAATCCAAATTGGAGCCAACTTACATGATAGATGTTGTTTTTCTAGTTTCTATTCAATATACGTAGGTAAAGGTTTTGAATTATATAAGAAAGGTAGAAGGTTTGAAAAATCTAACAGTAGATTTATAATAGAATCTATTTTGGATAAATTTAGTTATAACTCTTATAATAATAATCTTAATATTTTAGATAAGTATTATGATAAAGCTATTGAACAGCAAGATGTGCGTGGTGAAATGTTTGTTTTCTAATAAGTTGGTTGACTATGTTGTATTAATTTTTTAAAATAAACTTCTTCAAATTAATTTGTTAAGACTTAATGGGTAATTAGATTTTTTAAAATAAGACTAAAAGTGTCTTTCTGCTTTTTTAATCCTTTTTTATATGTCTTTCTATCGATAGTCCCAATATCATAATTAAAGTATAGGTAATAAGGATTATAGAATAATTCTTTACTTACCGATTGTGGGTAACCGTCCCAATATTTATCAGGAATAAAGTCTAGTAATCCAACGCCTTTTATATTATTGCGAAAAGCTTTATGCCAATTTTCATTAGATAATTCTACGCAATATTCAATTACTAATAAATAAGCCATAAAGAGAGCCTCTTGTTCAATATCATCAAAAACCATGTGCTCTGCAAATGACATAATTTCATTATAAAAATCGGAATCAATTTTTTGTTTAACCAGGAGGTTAGTGTAAATCCATTGGTTTAAATAGTAAGGATTGCGAATTAGACCAATTTTACCTTTGTTAAAATATTTTAGTGCTTTATTAGGATTTTCAGGGAGATAAGTTAATGCTATTGATAAATTATAACAAGCTGAATCGCATTCAAATTGCTTACAAACTATAGTGTCTTTGAATGCTTTTTCAAATAGTTTTCGAGCGTCTATATTTTTACCTTTAGCTAGGTTGTCATTTGCTATAAAATAATTTGGGTAAAAAGAATCACTGCCTTCTTTTAACGCTGATTTATAATATTTTTTTGCTTTGTTATAATATAACTTTATTTTATGTTTTGTTGTTTCTTTTTCTGATTGTAATTCAAAGGCAAGACCGCTATAAGTATTAATAAGTTTTTTTTCAGCAGGAAAAGTTTTTATGTACGAAACATATTCTAAATACCTTTCATTATTAAAAAGATTGCAAGCCGAATCTTGCATTTCTATTTTTGATAATTGAGCTATGCTAACTTTTTGGAATATTACGCTTCCAAGAATAAGGATTATTAGTTTAAGGTGTTTCATGGTATTTCATTTTTTGACATTAAAGAGTTAAGTTCTAGACTAAAAGTTGTTTGTGTGAAGGTGCTTTAACAATATTTGGAAAATACAAGCTCATCCAACCATTCTGGCCATCAATTATATGTTTCTTTTCATTTCTTATTTCACAAAGTCTAATAGCTTCTTTAGGTATATCTCCAAAAGTTACTATATATAGTTTTCTATTCTTTATGAAACTTCCTCCGAATTCTTTTTCACCTACATCATCAATAAACCAGGTTCTATTTAAATATTTAGTATCTATTCGCCAGATGTCATAATATTTTTTTATAGCTCTTTTTAAGATGTTTTTAGGTGAGTCTCTATACCAACCTATTTCTTCATCAAAATCCCATTCATATTGATCTAAAATAAATGGATACCAATTAGTGTTTATTAATTCACAATTATGGGCAAATACAGCATTATTGTATCCAATGTTTTTATTACTATTAGAAAGTATACCTTTGTTGAGTATATTCTCTCTGTTTTCTTTTGAGGTAATATGGTAAACAAATCTATTTGGAATAATATGATATCTGTAATTGCTCATATTCATCCTAACGTAATACTTAAAAAAATACAGCTATAAAGAAGGTTACTTTAAATAATTTTCAGCAAAATTTTCATCGAATTCTTTAAGCTTTCTTTCTCTTTCTTCAAGTCTTAATTTTTCTTTTTCGATATGCTTAATCCTAGTGGATTCATTATTATATTTATTAAAGTTGGACATTTCCTCTCTCATTTTTTCGATTTCTTCATTATTGTATTGAAGGTTGTTTTTAGAAATTATATCATAGGAAATAGAGTTGCTTATTTTGGCCCCATAATAAATAGCAACAAGAAAGATTAAAATTCTAAAAATGCGATTTCCACCTAAGTAATATATTTCGTGTCCAACAAAAAATAGTATTAGGTTTAATATTCCAATATTTAAGTTAAATGCAGCAATTGAATCTAGAGTTTCTTTACTAAAAGCACTAGATGTAACTTTCATTGAAATCCATCCTAAATGAAAATCTACTAAAAAATAGATTACACTTAAAATTGTAAAAATGTTAATATAGAGTCTTTGTTCAATATTTCGTCCATCATAACCTTTTCCACCATCTCCAGTTATCATCCATACAATATAAAGCGTAAATAATAAAGATGGTAATGCAAGAGCGAAAAATGCAAATAGGATTATATAGATAATTAACACTGTAAATTGTACTTTAATTAAATCGGTAAATGATAATTGATTTACTCCGATTAAGTCTCCAAACTTAAATATCTTATAAAATTGCATATAGGGGATTGTGTTAGTTAATAGCTTTAAAGATTAACGAAGTAATTTTCTGGATACAGCATTGGAAGTAAAGTTGTTGTCTTAATTTTTTTTATAAATGCTGTAAATAAAAATCTACATCGTTAGTAATAGCATGAAGAGCAGTATTGAAAAAAAAATAAGTTTGATTTTACTATCTCTAGTTAGTCTGATGTCATGTGTAATATCAGATGAAAAGGCTCAATCTACTTTTGATATACAAGTAAGTAAAAGTAGTGATGCCAAAAATGGATGGTCTAATCCTGCATTAATTAAAGGATCTTCTTTCGGAGAAATTATAAATACAGCTTATAGATTAGGTAATTATCAATTACTAGTAAGGTTAACAGATTCAATTTCTAGAAATGAATTGTCAGAAGAAGAGATCATTAACTTTTATAAAAAAATGAATATGGGGTTTAAAATGAAATTACAAAATATAGAAGGACATAATATTAATTATAAACTTTTTTACAAAGTTGAAGTAACAGCTACAGAACAAGTTTTAGTAATGCCAGTAATAATTGAAGATGATACAGTAAGGTTAGAGTTAACAGCTTTTATTGATGAGTTAAATAATTTAAAACGATAATTTATATATGGGAAAAGAAAAAATCAATATGCCAGAGACAATGATCGATCAAATTGAAACGATAGCTAATCTTTTTACAAAAGTAGAAGATTCTGATACTACTGAAGATATTCTTAGTGGTCGAAAGGAATTTGATATTGTTAATCATCTTTCTTTAGTATTAAACCTATCAATTACCGAGACGATTTTATTTTCAGTGTTGATGCATTTACAGATGAGAGATAATTATCAGAGTACTATTGTTAAGATTTCTGATTTTATCTGTTATCCTGTTGTTGAATTATATAAGAAATATAAACATTTTGAATCTTTAAAAAGAAAAGGATTTATTGAAATAAAAGAGAATAGAGGAGAAGATCGAATAATAGTTCGAAAAAAAGTATTCAAGCAAATAATTAGGATGGAAATTCCACATCAAATTGATGATGATATAACTATTGTAAATCTTATGCAAAATTTATATCAGTTGATTGAGGGTAATAGATTTGATCAAACTAAAGATGAATTTAGTGAAGAAATTAAAGCCAATTTGGAAAGTTCTAACGAAATAAAAGAATTGAATTTATTAAAATCCATGGGATTAAAATGGGAAGAAATAGTTGTGTTTCTTTTTGTTGCATATAGTTCAATTATTGAAGATAGGAGTGCGAATGTACATTACGCTGGTCGAGCAGTTTATGAAAATTTAAACAGGTTTGTAAGCTTTAAGCGTAGCTTACTTCACGGAAAAAATATATTGCTTCGAAAAAAACTCCTAAAACTAGAGGGTGGGGTGTTTATGGATAATGAGTTTTATCTTCTAGGAGAAGTTGGTGCAAAAATTATGTCAGTGACTCTAACTAAAACCTTAGCTAAAGTGTTTAAGACTGATGTTGGAGAAATTATTAATCCTGAATCAATAAGTAAAGTCGATTTGTTTTACAATTCTAGAGAGTTAAATGAGGTTAATAATTTAAAGAAAGTCCTTAGGGAGAGTAATTATAAAAAATGCATAACAAGGCTTAAGAGTAAAAAATTACAGGAAGGCATTACAGTTATGCTTTATGGTGCACCTGGAACAGGAAAGACAGAGCTTGTTTATCAATTATCTCGTATTACTGGAAGAAAAATCCTTATGGTTGATTTATCTTCTGTTAGAGATAAATATGTAGGCGAATCAGAGAAAAGAGTTGCAAAGGTTTTTGATGATTATGTTCGTTTATCTAAAATTGAGTCTAGAACACCTATTTTGCTTCTTAATGAAAGTGATGCTTTAATTAGTAAAAGAATAAATGTAAAAGCATCTGTAGACCAAATGAATAATTCTATGCAAAATGTGTTTTTGCAAAAAATGGAAGAGTTTAAAGGCATAATGATAGCAACCTCCAATTTGATTGGTAATATAGATAAAGCTTTTGAACGTCGCTTTTTAATCAAATTAAAAATTGATAAGCCAGAACAGCATAATCGGTTTAAGATATTACATCATCATTTTCCTGAATTATCTAAAAAACAAAAAGAGGAACTATCTTTTAATTATGATTTGACAGGTGCGCAGATAGGGAATGTGTCAAGAAGGTATACAATAGATGGAATTTTTAATTCTAATCAAGATGAATCAAGAATAGAAGAGCTTATTAAGCAAGAGTTGATGAAGTCTAAAGTGACAAAATCTAAAAGAAAAATTGGCTATTTGAATTAATATATTGGATAGGGTTATTAGGAAATATTATAAAGATGAAAATGGAAGGCCATTATTTTGTATAATAGTTAATGTTTTAACTGAATTATCTAATGATGAAGTTGAATTTAATTATTATCCTTCAATTCATTTTTCATTTCCATTCTTTGATTATTATAAATATGAAGAGATTAAAAAGGTTACTGAAAGGATAGAAAATTTATTATTTGAAAATCCTTATGAAGTAATTGATGATGAATTATCTGAACTAGCTACTTCTATTAAAAATGAAGAAGATTTAAGCCTTCTATATTTTCCAGATTTCCTAATTACAAAAGATAATATGGTATGCTGGAGTACTTTTAACTCTTTTTTAAATGGGTATGAAGGTCAATATAAATTTGATCAATTTGCTTATAATCTTTCTAATAGGATAGGTGATGCTTCACTCTGTTCTAATACAACAAATCAATATTTATTTAATGTGTTAAAATATTTATTATTAAACCCAATAAGTCCTTATAAATTAGTAGAAAGCAATATAAAATACTTTATGAATTATTTACCTGGAAATTATCAGGACATGGTTCTTGATAATTTTCAATTGGATTTATCTTGCTTTGAAATCGTTTATGAATTAGAAAACGATTCTAGGATTTATTTACTTAGGAATAATAATAACGAACCTATTATGTTTTGTAATGTTAAAAAATAAGATTAGGTGCTATTTTTTATGAAGTGGAAGAAACTAATATAAAATTAGGGTATATCATGATAAATCAATATATGCTGTAAAAATTTAATTTATTCGTTATAAATTAATGTAAATATTAATAAATAAACAGATGGATTTAAGAAATATATTTGACTCCAAAATAGGAGGTGCTATTGATACTCAGTTTAAGACAAACATAGCTTTTGAAAGAATAGAAAATGCAATTCATGGAACTTCTAATGGCTTAGCAGGGTTTCTTTCCACATTAGATTTTATTGGAAATATATTAACGATTCTTTTAGCATTGTTTATTATAACTGTTTTATTAATAATATGGATTGTCAAGAAAGGAGTCTTTTTTTATTATTGGATTAGGAAATAATTAATATTAAAGGCTATTTATTATTTTTTAGCTTCTCACACATTCTTTTCCGTATTTTAAGTCTTAATTCTAATCCCGCAATTCTTTTTTTAAAATCTTCAATGTCATCACTAGATGACATTAAAGATAATTGATTGTTTACCATTAGATTTAGAAGGTAATTTACACTTACACCTTCTTGTACTGCAATGTATTGTAACACCTCTTTAATTTTTGGGTCAACTCTTGCAGTAATAATTTCAGTTTTCGAATTTTTCATCTTTATAATATTAATATTTACAATATGTTTTAGCTCTACCTAAGAAATCCTCTCTTAAGGTTGTTAAATCTTCTTTTGCTGATTTAGAGTTAGGATTAGCTTCGTACTTTAATTCATGATGTAGAAGTTCCATTTGGTGTAATAATAGGTCAATACTAGTTAATGATTCACAGATATTAAGCATTACTTTATTTGCTGGTAAATTAAGCTGATGTAGCAGTTCTTCGAGAGCATCAATTTGGTTAAAAACTTCCTTGTTTAATTGCTGATAGTTTTTTGATTCATCAACTTTCATTTTGTTACAATCTAATACATGGTTAATAGTGTTTGCGTGTTTTACTTCTTGCAAGAATTCTTTTTTACTTTTCATTTTTTTTTTGTTGTTTTTAGTTAATTATTAATTTATGGTGTTAATTTCGAGTGTCTCTAAAATTTTAATTTTTGGATAATAATATATACTACCAATAAAAGAGTAGGGGATTTCCCCTTTCTCTCTCATGGCTCGCAATGTGTTATCGCTAATGCTTAATAGTTTTCTTATTTCTTTAGACCTCAAGTAGGTTTCTTGTTCGAGGTCAATTGGAGAATTTGTGGTAATATTCTCCATCATAGATATTAACCTTATTTCAAGATTATTTATATCTTCCTTTGTTACTAATTGATTAGGGCTCATAATTTCTTTTTTTAACAAAGAAACTGAGAGTAAAAAACCTAAATCATTTAGTTGACACTTTTTAGAATTTAGTTGACACTTTTTATAGGTATAAACCTAAAATTCTTGAGCCTGTCATTTGCTTTCTGAAAATTATCGAAAGCTTTATCAAGTTCAGATAGTAAGGAATGTTTCTGTTGGTTTGCACGAGTTATATTTGCTGGACCATTTACTTTTGATAATGTAGAGAATAAATATTCTTGACCATAAGCTTTACCATTTTGTTTAACACATTCGAAAGTGGCATTAAGTGTTTTTGCAAACTCCTTATTAAAAGGTTCTCCATTTCTAAAATCATAAAAATAACCAGCGTCTTTCAATAGGTGGAGTCCTACGGAAGTTGTGAAACTTGATGCTGTAATTTTTATTTTTTTAAAATCAACAGGTGTTTGTTTTTCGGGTTTTGAAAATTTTATGGGGATTAGTTTTCTGTCTATGATATCAAATATAAAATCAAGTTTTAATATACACTCTTCCAATTTATAAATGCAATCATTAAAGTAAGAAAGAATTATAACGTTTAATTGAGTTGGGTAATTGTAGGCTTCGATTTCATTTATTGCCCTTTCAACAGACCACTTAAAGTGTTTTATATCATTTTTTATAGATAAAACTTCAAATGTGTCAAGTTCAACATATTTTCTTTCTTTTATTTTTTGATATACTTTATTTAAAACATTAATGCTCGGATTCATATCTGTTAAAGATGATGCTAAAGCATTATTTATTTTAAAGTAATCTTCTTGATTGAAGTTGTCAAATTGTTGGATTGTTGTTTCAAGATGTTTTTTGAAATCTAATTTTTTAATATTTTCTGAAAGATCTTTCATAAATTAAATATTTAGTTTAGTTAATGTTTGGTAAAGTTCTGAATTAAAGAGTTATGAAATTATTTTTTTGTTTTATTTTTAATGAATGAATGTTAATAACTATTACTTTTTCTAGTGTTTATAGTGAGTTTACTTCTTAATAATTTCATTTCTTCACCCACTCTTTGATTTTGAATTTTGCCGTAATGCATTGTCTGTTTTAAATTAGTATGTCCTAGCATTTTACTTAGCACTTCCATAGATAATCCATTAGCTAAAATTATAGTGCAGCTAAAAGTATGTCTTGCTAAATGAAAGTGAATTCTTTTCTCTATTCCGACGATTTCAGCTATTTCTTTTAAGTACTTGTTTATTTTTTGATTAGACCTTTCTGGGAGTATTTTATTTGTTTTTATGCAATTAAAATCATCTCTATACTTATTTATGATTGCTTCAGCTTGAGGTAAAAGAGGTACGTCACATTTGATTTTAGTCTTCTGCCTTCTATGTATAATCCATTTCTGGCCATCATTTCCATTTTGAATATCTGAATAGGTTAGTGAGAAGATATCAGAGTATGCGTAACCAGTATAACAAGAGAGAAGAAAATAATCCCTTACTACTTCAAGCTTTTTTGAAGGAAGTTTTACAGTCTCAAAAAGGCTCAATTCAGTTTTAGTTAAAAATTCAACTTCCTTGGTTACTATTTTTTTATCATAGAGGGCAAAAGGATCTTTTATTAACCAATCGTGTTTTACTGCTAGCTTCGCAAGTTGTCTTAGGCTTTGAATGTATTTTACAGTAGTGTTGTTGCCAATCTTTTTAATTGACCTTAAGAAGATGTCAAAACTTTCTATGAAGCTATAATTAAGCTTGTTTAAGGCAATATTTTCTAAACCATACTCATATTTTAAAAAATCATTGACATGATTGTTTAATGTTTTGAATTTTCTTAAAGACTCCTTAGCTCTAATTCCATTTTCTACTAGAGGAATATAAATTGAATATTGTTTGTTAAATAAGTCAGATAGCATAATGTGATAATTTATTATACTGTCTTCGCCATTTACTAAAACCTGTTTTAAAGTATGAGCACTAAATTGTGTTCCTTTTAGGGTAAGGTTCTGTTCAATTAAATGGATTTTATTGATTAGTTCATCAATTTTTCTTCTAATGTGAATTTCTTTTAAAGCTTTGGCAAAAAGAAACTGGGTAGTCTTTTTCCATTTTTCTTCATCTACCCAGAAGTCGGTGCTTAGGGTTGTAGATGTGTTTAAGTACTTGATTTTCAAGAAGACTTGAACATTTCCTTTCTTGTCTACCTTATCATTTTTAATGAAAAGGGTAACTCTTAGTTGTTTCATATTACTGTTTTTTAGTTAAAAATTCAGTAAATGTTACTATTCAAAGTGTCAACTAGAATTTAGTTGACACTTTTTTTACGCTAATAATCAGTTAGTTACACCTGTTTTGGTTCCCTTTTTTCAAAAATCGTTACCCTGATTTCCTAGGGTAACGAATAGGGTAGTGATGTTGTGCGTATTCAAGTGATTTATGCGTTTTTGCTAGAAAATGCAAAACACAAAAAAACCCTTGAAGATCAATTCTATCAAGGGTTTTGCGCTTTTTTGCGGTTTTTTGAGTTTCCGCTTGGCGGAGAAAGAGGGATTCGAACCCCCGGTACCTTGCAGTACAACAGTTTTCAAGACTGCCGCATTCGACCGCTCTGCCATTTCTCCGCTGCAAAAGTAGCAATAGATTTTAAAAAACAACTTATTTTTAATAAAAAAAAACTGTATTTTTTCAAATACCTTAATAATCAGTTTTTTACCGTTAATTAAATATCAATGGTATCTTCATAGATAAATGTTAATTTTACAATATAAATTATATGGTATGAAAAAACTTATTTTCTTTTCTCTATTAGCTTTGTTTGGTGGTAAATTTATTTATGCAACTAATATGCAAGCTAATTTTAGCTATTGTTCTTTTTACAATCAAGAAAAAGGTCCTTTTATCGAAACTTATTTATCTTTTGTTGGAGAATCACTTATCTACAAAAAGAATGAGAACGGAAAGTTTCAGAGTGGAGTAGAAGTTGTTTTAATATTTAAGCAATTAGATAAAATAATTGATTATAAAAAATATAACTTATTAAGTTATGAATATGAAGATTCATTAGCTTTAAAAACGAACATAATAGATCAGCAGCGTATTCCTTTACCAAATGGTGATTACGATTTTGAAATTAGTTTAAGAGATTTAAATACTGATGAGAAACCTTTTGTTAATACCCAAAAATTAAAAATTGAATATAATGATAGTGATATAAGTATTTCTGATATTGAGTATGTTGAATCGTTTAAGAAAACAGAAACAAAAGGTATTTTAAGTAAAAGTGGCTTCGATTTATTGCCTTACACATCTGATTTCTTCGCAGAAGATTTTGAGAAGATTGCTTTTTATGCAGAAGTTTATAATTCATCAAAAGTATTAGGCGATGATGAAGACTTTTTAATTAATACCTACATCGAATCATTTGAAACTAAAAATGTTGTGGGTAATTATAAAAGTTTTAAAAGAGAGAAAGCTAAAGCTGTAAATGTCGTGTTTAGTTCATTTAATATTGAAAAATTACCTTCAGGTAATTATAGTTTAGCTATAGAAGTTCGAAATAAAACAAACGATTTAATAGCCTCCAAAAAGATTTTCTTTCAGCGAAGTAATCCAGGGGTTAGTACTTTGTTAATTTCTGATGATTATGTAAATTCTTTTGTAATGGAGATTTCTCCTGAAAAAATGCAAGACTATATAAAATGTCTAGAACCTATATCTTCTAATGCAGAATTAAGTTTTGCAAAAAATCAAGTAGATGCTAATGACCCTGAATTGATGAAACAGTTTTTTTATAACTTTTGGTTAACCAGAAATCCAACGAATCCAGAAGAAGATTGGAAAAAATATAAAGAGTTGGTTGATATTACTCAAAAACAATATGCAACTTCTATAAAAAGAGGATACGAAACTGATAGGGGTAGGATATTTTTAAAACATGGAAAACCTAATACTATAAGTGAGATGAAAAATGAACCAAGTTCATACCCTTATGAAATTTGGCATTATTACAGTGTAGAAGGAAGAAGTAATGTAAAATTTATATTTTATGATACAGATATAATATCTAACGAATACACATTACTTCATTCTACAATGCCAGGAGAGATTTTTAACTCGCAATGGAAAGTAGATTTACATAAACGTACAAATGCTACTCGTCAAATAGATCAAGAAAATCCTAGAGAATATTCTCAAGATAGAACAGAAGAGTATTTTGCCTTACCTAAATAAATTAGCGTTGGATAAAGTTGCAGTAGTTATTTTAAATTGGAATGGTAAAGATTATTTAGAAAAATTTTTACCAAATGTATTGCAATACAGTAAACAAAACGCTAAAGTTTATGTTGCTGACAATGCTTCAACAGATGATTCAATAAATTTTATCAAAAATAATTTCCCTGATGTTGGTGTTGTAATTAATGATAAAAATTACGGTTTTGCTGAAGGTTATAATGAAGCTTTAAAGAAAATAAAGGCTGAATATTTTGTGCTTTTAAATTCAGATGTAGAGGTTACTGAAAATTGGATTGATCCCATTATTGAGTTGATGGATAAAGATTGTTCTATCGCAGCATGTCAGCCTAAAATTAAAGATTACAACAATAAAAACTTTTTTGAATATGCTGGGGCTGCAGGTGGGTTTATAGATTATTTAGGTTACCCATTATGTCGTGGACGAATTTTTAATCACATAGAAGAAGATAAAGGTCAATATGATGATATTGCAGAAATCTTTTGGGCAACAGGTGCGTGTATGTTTATTCGAGCTTCAGTATTTAATGAATTAGAAGGGTTGGATAATCACTTTTTTGCTCATATGGAAGAAATTGATTTGTGTTGGAGAATGAAAAATTCTGGTTACAAGGTTATGTATCATCCAAATTCTTCGGTTTATCATGTTGGTGGAGGAACGTTAAATAAAATCAATCCCCAAAAGACGTATTTAAATTTTAGAAATAATTTGTTTCTACTGCATAAAAACTTACCTAAAAACAAACGGTTTAAAATCATTTTTACACGATTAATTTTAGATGGACTGGCTGGGATTAAAATGTTATTAGAAGGTAAACCTAAACACACTCTGGCTATACTTAAAGCACATTTCCATTTTTATGGAGACATAAAACAAAACAATGCCAAACGATTAAAAAAATACCAACCAAATACTGTTGGTATTGTTAGTAAAAACATTTTGTTTTTGTCATTTTTTAGAGGCAAGAATACGTTTAAAGAAATAATAGATGCTTAATTATTTGTAGACAAGATATTCCCTATAACAATCTTGTATTTGTTTAATTATTTCGTAACCATTTGATTTTTCAATAAAATCATCACTAAAATCACAATAATATTTAAAGTCATTAATTGTAGTTTCATCATCAAGGTAAGTAGCTTGTTTTATTATATTGTTATTGAATTTAGAAGCTAAAAAGGCTTTGTACCTATCTCTAATGATTAATTGTTCATATCTACGTTTACTTTTTCCTTGTTTACTTAGTGCATCATATAGCATTGAAATTCCTCCTCCAATAGTTACGCCTAACCTACCACCATTATCAACATAATTGTACAAATGCCCATTTAAAAAAATTAAAGGACTAATTTGAAGTGTAGAGTCGTACAATTCTAATTCCGAGAATGCATATCTAAATTCATTAAAATCCTTGTAGGGTATTACAGTAAATTCTTCTAAGTTGTAATTTTTAGGTGAAATATAAATTGTAGTTATGTTTTTATTAGCAGGAAGTGTTAATGTGTTGTAACCGATTGCAGAAATTTTAAGCGTATCATTTTCAGCTACAATAAAAGTAAAAGTTCCATCATATTCAGAAACAACCCCATAATTTGTAAAAAGGTTAATGATGTGTACAAACCCAACAGGGGTAGAATCTTTTGCACTTAAAATAGTACTATTTAAATTGAATATAGATTGTGCTTTTAGTTCAAGAGAAGCTGAGCAAAAGATAAATGTAATAAGTAAAGCAGAAATATATTTCACCTTTTAAAATTATTAATTTTTTGATTGTCAAAAAGTTAAAAAATCATAACACTAAATTAATTGAGTAAGATCCCTGTGTTAAAACCGACCAATAATCTATTTCTAAGTTTTTAGCTTCGTTTATTAATTTTTCATTTGTGTAGTTTGAGTTTGAAGAATCGATAATCAATTGCTTAAAGGTATAAGATTTCATAACTTCTGAAATAGAAGTTGAGTTGTTTTTTGTCCATATTAATAAATCGATATTAATTGGTGCTTTTGCTTTTTTATGAGTTAGATTGTTGTCAATAATAGCGATTTTAGTGTTGTAAAATTGAAAGTAATTTAATTTGGTAAAAAGGTTTTGATTTGAAATTCTATAAATATTAGAAAGTAAATGTGCTTTTTTTAGTTTATCTAAATCAACAACTTTTTCATTTTTCACCCCTTCTTCAATCCAATTGTTTTTTACATGATATAATAGTTTGCTCTTATTGTTATAGAGCTTTATATCAGATAAAAGAATGTTGTCTTTACCATCAATAAAATTGATTGCTGAATAATTAGGGATGTTGTAAATCATTATTTTTTTCTGTTTGGATTGCTCAATAGAATTAAATCCGACATCAATTAAAAACAAAATAATAATAGTTTGGCTAATTAAAAGAAATTTCAGTTTTCTTGAAATAAAAAGAACGACAATAAATGTGATGACTAGGTATATTAAAATGGTATGTTCAAATGTAAACCTAACATTTGCGGAAACGGAATAGGGGAGTTCGTTTATAGTATTTACAGAAGCATTTAAAATCCAAATAGACTTATTTAGTATATAGGCTGTAAACTCATTTGCATAAGGTATAAAAGAAATAATAAATAAAGATAGTCCGAGATACAAAATGATTACAGCAAAAGGAATAACAACTAAATTAGAGATGAAAAAATAATTTGGAAATTGATGAAAGTAATACAAACCAAGAGGGAAAGTGGCTATTTGTGCAGCTACAGAAACGGTTGTTAAGTCCCAAAAATACTGTATGATTTTGTTTTTAGGTAAGTAAAATTTACTAAGCCATGGTTGAATAATTACAATTCCAATTACCGCAATATATGACAACTGGAAACCAACATCCATTATATAAAACGGATTGTAGATTAGAAGCACAAAAGCAGAAGCAGCTAACGTGTTATAAAAATTGGAATTTCTTTTTATCGCTTTAGCTAAAACAATAAAACTAAACATGGTTGAAGCTCTTAAAACTGAAGGTGATAAACCTGTAATAAAAGCATAGGACCACATAAGTAACAATATGATTATTGCTTTAATAATAATTCCATATTTTAATTTTTCTAAAAATTGGAGAAGATAATTAAAAATCATAAAAATTATACCTACATGTAAACCAGATACAGCTAAAATGTGCATTGCTCCAGCACTTGAGTAAGCATTTTTTAATTGAGCATCAATATTGTTTTTATAGCCTAGTATTAATGCTGAAGCAACTCCTAATTCATTCCCTTTCAATCCATTTTCTTCTAAAATTTTAATGAGTTTAGTTCTAAATTTATCAGCATAAAGGAATAAGCTATTGTTATTAGTGTTGTCAATTATCTTCCAATTGCTTGATTTTAAATAAGATTGCTGATGAATAAGGTGAAACGATAAATATCTTTTATAATCAAATTCGTTAGGGTTTTTGGGGTCTGGTACATTCTCAAATTGAGGGTTAAATGAAATGTAATCACCTAATTTTAAGGATTCTGATAGTGAATCTTTTTGAACAAACACAATTACATTTCCATTTGTTGAAACCCAATTTTCATTGGTTTTTAATCCTTTTATTGCAATTGTAGTCTTTACCGTTTTCTCTTTAATTAGAGGGGGAGAAATTACTTCTCCAATCATTACTTGGTTTTGTTTATTGTTGAGTTGAAAAGGTTTGCTACTATTTGATTTTTGAAGTGTAATAGTATGTCCTAGATTAAAAAGGATGAGGTAAATTAAAACTCCAAATAGCCATTTTAATTTGTAGCTCGAATTTATTTTTTTAATGGATAGAAGTAGGAGGTAAGAAATTAAAAAAACTCCAAGTGTGTAATTTGTTAATTGATTTTCTAAAGGGATATAGATAGCCGAAACAATTCCTAAAATAAAAGGGATAATAAATCGAATTAGCGGTATTTGAGCTAAACTTGGCATGAAGTTTCAATATTATAAAAAATATACCTTTTATTGAATGGTTATTGTGCTTTTAAAAGCAATAACTTACCTTTAAATAAAATTAATAGATATGAAGAATTTTGCAATAATTTTAGTCTCATTATTTTTTAGTTTTAACGTTTTTTCTCAAGCAAGAGACTTAGAAGATGAAGGCTATAAAACACTTTATGTGATTGTAATTACAAAAGATGGAAATGTAAATCATGTAGTGAAAGAAGGAGCTCAAATTAGTACAAAAATTGATGGAAGAACTGTAAATGGAAGATGGTATTTTAAATCGTTTCTAGATGTGGTTTCAGTTGTTGGTAAAGACAATGAGGTACTAACTCAAATAGCTTTAAATAAACAAGAACCATTAAAAATAGTAACTCCACAACCTAAATCAGGTCCAAGTATTGGAATTGGTGTTGGACCTGTTTCTGTTTCAAATTTTGGACCTGGATTTCAATCGTTTAACATGACTAAATATAAAGCTGAAATAGTAGAGCGATTAGAAACAAAAGAAGAAAAATTAACTAGAGAATATTACGAGAAGAAGGAAAGAGAAAGGAAAGAAAAAGAAGCGGCTAAAGCGGCAAAGAAAGCAGCTAAGAAAAATAAATAAAGAACTTAATGATCAATAAAATAATGATAAGAATAGCAATATTGTTATTCTATCTTCCTTTTACTGGAGTTGCTCAAACAATCAATCAACAAATAATTGATTTAACCAAAGAGGTTGAAGTTTTAGAATCTAAAAAAGGGGAAGTTCAGTCTAAAATTGATGAACTAAAACTTGCGAAAATAAGACAAGAAATTGCAGAGATAGGTTTACCTAAACCAGTAGAAGGAGAAGAGGTGATTTCTCATTTGGCTTATAGTTTGGTTTATGATGAAAACCATGAACAAGCAAAATGGGTAGTTCATATAATTTCTACTGATATAATAGATGGTAAAGCAAGTAGGTCGAATAATTTTAGAGTTGATACGCTAGTAAAAACAGGAAGTGCAACTGAAAAAGATTATTTTTTAAAAACTAAAAAACTTGGAGAGAAAAACAAATATGAATATGATGGATTTGGATATGATAGGGGCCATTTAGCCCCTTCAGCTGATTTTAAATGGAATAAAAAAGCCCTGTCAGAGTCATTTTATTATTCAAACATGTCGCCTCAGTTGGCAGATTTTAATCGAAAAAAATGGGCAAAACTAGAAGGGTTGATGAGAGGTTATGTTGAAAATAACAATGAGCAATTATTTATTGTAACAGGACCTATTTTAAATGATAGTTTGCCTGTAATTGAGCGAGGTGAAAATCAAGTAACTATTCCTGAGTATTTTTATAAAGTAGCTTTAGATTATGCTAATAAAAAAGCAATAGGATTTATTATGCCAAATAAAGACATAAAGAATCCTATTTCTAGCTTTGCAGTGTCTATAAACGAAGTTGAAATGGCTGCAGGAATAGACTTTTTTTATCAATTGGATGATGAGTTAGAAGAACAATTAGAAAGTCAAAACCAAGTAAGTGATTGGTTGCCAGAAAGCCAAGAAACAGATGTAACACCAATTTATCAGCCTAGTTTACCTCCTGGAGTATTTAATACTGTACAAGCTAAAAACTATATAGGTAACGGGAAAAAAATTACGGTAAAAGGAACAGTCGTAAATGCAAGAGAAACCAAAAATGGTCATTTATTTTTTAACTTAGATAAAAATTATCCTAATCAAATATTTACTGTTGCGATTTGGAAACAAAACATTGTCAATTTTAGCTACAACCCTTTGGTAGAATGGATGAACAAAAAGATTACAATTAGTGGTAAAATAGCTGATTTTGATGGCGTTCCAACAATGATATTGGAGAAAGAGAATTCAATAGAATTTGATGAAGACCCCAAATATAAAATGATAGTAGAATAGGGGTTAAAAATCTTGTTTAAAAAAGTCTAACGATTCTAAGTTTATCATGTGCACATCTTTATAATAAAAGTGCAGTATTTGAGCATAAGAATAGCCTAATTTAGCCATTCGCATTGCGCCTTCTTGACATAATCCAACGCCATGGCCAAATCCCTTTCCCTGTAAAACTATTTCGTTTCCTTTAGGAATGATATCAAATTGAGCTGATTTTAATCGCCAATCACTTCTAATGTCAACTAAGGGTATTTTTATATTTTGTTTTTCAAAGTTTTGCTCTCTACAGTTTTGAAAATACTCTAAACTGCATTCGTGGCTTAATTCTTCTTGAGGGTATTTATGTTTTGATGATAAGTAATTTATCCAATCTGTTTTAGGGATTTTTTTAGTCCAAACGGCATTATTTTCATTTAAACAAAAAGTGTCCTTTACAGATCTTAGATAGTATAAACTTTGTCGCCATACTTCTTCTGAATTTGCAGTTTGTCCACCACAATTTGAGTAAAAAGTAGCAGTAATTAAATTGATATCGCTATCAACAATTACAACCCCTTTAGTTTCAAGTGCGGCATCTTTTATTAAAGCCGATTTTGGTTTGCTATTGTATGCTTGGCAGTGAACTTTATCACATAAGCTAAATCCTTCTGCTTGATGTCTGTCTATGTTTTTTAAGGCATAAGTTCTGCAAATAATGGCTTGTAACTTAAAATACTCTGGGGGAGGGCTTCTACCAACTTCAGACTCAACAACGCCACCAACATAATTATCGATATCGATGTTGTTTATAAGTTGAAAGTAGCTATCATAGTTATGAACTTTAACGAGTAAGTTGTCGTCATAAAATTTAATTTTTCCAGCAGGGTTATTGGTTTTAATTTTAAATGAATTTTCCCAAGCAGTTCCAATAAATCGAACTTTTTTAAACGAACCGTAGTCTTTGTCAAGTGACTTGACAAGGATTTCACCATTTGAATAACTTAATTGTATGATTTCATCATTTTCAATATCGGTTAATTTACCCGTTTCTGTATAAATAGTGTATTTACCCTTCTCAGGAGAAAAGATGAAGGAAGTGATTTTTGTTTGATATAAAATGCCAATATTTACAATTTCTGCTTTACTTATAAATGAAGTAAGAGCAACAATAGCGAAAAGGAATAATTTTAGTTTAAACACGGTACAAAAGTAATAGGATAGAAGAATAGTTTTATTAATGGGCTAATCAGTTATCCACAATTAACTATTAATTGGTTAAGTACTTGTTCATTAATTGTGCCGTTCTTTTAGAAGCTCCATAACCACCTAATTTTTGCTTTAATACAGAGTATTTTTCAGTAATAACTGTCCTGTTGTCAGGGGTTAATAGTTTTTCGAGCTCTTTTGTTAAGTTTTTTGAAGTTAATTTTTCTTGAATTAATTCAGTTACTACTTCGTTATCCATTATTAAATTAACCAAAGAGATGTATTTAACTTTAACGATGGCTTTAGCAATTAAGAAAGAGATTTTATTGCCTTTGTAACAAACCACTTGTGGTACATTGAAAAGAGCTGTTTCAAGAGTTGCTGTTCCAGATGTTACTAGTGCTGCTGAAGATTGTTCTAACAATTGATAAGTTTTATTTTCAATAATAGAAACATTTTTATTCAGATAAGATTCGTAAACACTTTTATCTTGTGACGGTGCTCCAGCAATAACAAATTGATAATCTGAAAACTTAGTTACAACAGATAATAGAATAGGTAGCATTTTTGAAATTTCTTGTTTTCTACTACCAGGTAAAAGCGCAATTATGGGCTTGTTAGATAAACCATTTTCTTTGCAAAAAGATTCAAATGGTAACTTGTTTCTGTTAGCAATAGCATCTAATAGAGGATGTCCTACAAAGTCAACCTCCATATCAAACTTCTTGTAAAAATCTTTTTCAAAAGGGAGGATGACAAACATTTTGTCGACACATTTTTTTATTTTGTGGACTCGGTTTTGTTTCCAAGCCCATATTTGTGGCGAGATGTAGTAAAAAGTTTTTAATTTTTGAGCTTTTGCCCACTCAGCAATTTTTAAATTAAAGCCTGGGTAATCTATAAAAATAATTACATCTGGTTGGTATTGAGTAATATCTTCTTTACAAAAAGCTAAATTTTGTAATATGGTTTTAATGTTCATTAACACTTCGGCAAAGCCCATAAATGCTAAATCTCTATAATGCTTAACAATAGTTGCTCCTTGGGACTGCATTAAATCTCCTCCCCAACATCTAAACTCAGCATTAGTATCGGTTTCTTTAAGGTGTTTTATAAGATTTGAAGCATGTAAGTCTCCAGAGGCTTCACCAGCAATAATATAATACTTCATTTTACATAAAAAACATATAGTATAAGTAAAAAGCTGCATAAATAAGTGTTGCAAATACAACACCTTTGGCAGAGTTATCTTTTTTTAACCAATAAAAAATAAAAAACAATCCCAAGTTAATTAAAAGAGCACCTTTTAAATCATTAACTAGCGGACTGAACATCGCATTTTCAAAAATATATTCTAAAGTAAAATTAGAATAATAGGTTAAAATAATATGCATTACTGTTGCTGGAAGTAAAATACCTGGAATTAACCCTATTAATAAATGATCGAACTTTTTTTTAGTTGGTTTCATCTTCAAAATGTTTTAAATCATTAATAACGGAATAATCAGTTACATCGTATTGAACTGGTACAACTGATACATAATTATTTGCTAGTGCCCATTCGTCAGTATCATTTGTATTGTCATAAACAACAAATTTACCAGTTAACCAATAATATGTCTTCCCATTTGGGTCAACTCGTTCATCAAAATCTTCTTCCCAATTTCCATTTGCTTGTTTACAAACTTTAATGCCAGCAATCATGTCAATTGGAGCTTTAGGGATGTTTACATTTAAACAAATACCTTTTTTATAATCGCTATTAAGTACGTTTTTAATAATTTTTTTAGCGAAGTGTTTTGAAGCTCTAAAATCTGCTTCAATGCTATGGTCGCATAATGAAAATCCAATAGAAGGAATTCCTTCTAAAGCTCCTTCAACTGCAGCTGACATAGTACCAGAGTAAATTACATTAATAGAAGAGTTAGAGCCATGATTTATCCCAGATACAATTAAATCAGGACGTTGAGGCATTAATTTGTTTACAGCAATTTTAACACAGTCAACCGGTGTGCCAGAACAAGAATAATAATCGACGTCATTTTTACTTGTTTTATCAACTCTTATGGTATTGTTAAGGGTTACTGCATGTCCCATTCCGCTCTGTGGTTTATTAGGAGCAACAACTGTTACTTTTCCAAATTGTTTCACAACATCAATTAATGAAAGAATGCCTGGAGCAGTTATCCCATCATCATTAACGACTAATATTACTGGTGTTTTCAAATTCGTGGTTTTTCACAAAAATAGTTTTTATCAATCGGTAATTAAACCATTTAATAAGATATTTGATTTTTATCATTTGTTTATTTGATTTACGAAATTAACTTTGTTGAAAATACTAATTATGAAAAGCTTACTAGTTCCTACTGATTTTTCAAAATACGCTGAAGCAGCATTAGAATATGCAGCATTTATTGCGAAAATTAGAAAAAGTACAATACATATATTAACAGTTGTTCGTTCAACTGATGAGGCTGAATATAAAAAAGCTGAAGTTGACTTGAAGCAATTGCTTAAGCTTGATTTTTTAGCTAATATTAAAATTGAGACATATATTAAAATTGATGGCCAGATATGTGATAAAATTGTAGAATGTGCTGAGGAAGTAGAGGCAGATTTAATTTTAATGGGTTCTCATGGAACATCTACTGTGTCAGATATATTATTAGGTAGTAATACTGATAGGGTTGTTCGTAAATCAGAATTTAGTGTTTTAACAATTAAACATAAGGTTTCAGACATGAAAATTGACTCCATTGTTTTTGCTTCAGATTTTTCACCTGAATCAAATCGAATCTTTTCTATAGTTAGAACTTTTGCTGATAAGTTTGATGCCAAAATACATTTGTTAAAGGTTAATACCCCAACTCATTTTGAGCCAACGCGAGTATCTATGGAGAAGATAAATCATTTTATTGAAAATGAGGGGCTTTCTCCAATATCTGGTGATAAGTATAGAGTAGCATTATATTCTGATAGTACTCAAGAACTAGGAATTTTAAATTATTGTATAGAAAACGAAATAGACATGATGGCATTGGGAACTCATAAACATTCGTTTTGGCAATTAATGTTTGAAAGTACTTCCAAAAACTTAGTAACTCATTCGTTTAGACCTGTTTTAACTATACCGATACCAGAATAAGTTTATTTGATAATGATATATAAAAGAAAAACCTCAGAACATATGCTCTGAGGTTTTTTCTTTTTATATTAAAGTTTAATTAAGATAAGCCTGAAATTTTACCATTATCATCAATAAACATATGTTCTGAAGCAGGAATTACAGGAAGTCCTGGCATACGCATCATTTTACCTAAAATAGGAATAACAAAACCTGCACCTGTAGCAAATTCGAATTCACGAACATTTATTCTAAATCCAGTTGGTCGAGCTAATAATGATTCATTGTCAGAAAATGATTTTTGAGTTTTTGCCATACAAACAGGAAGACCTTGAAGACCTAATGTGTCAATTTTTCTAAGATCTTGAATAGCTTGTTTAGAGTAGTCAACACCATCAGCTCCATATATTTCTTTAGCTATACGCTCAATTTTTTCTTTTATAGATAAGTTCCAGTTGTATAGAGGAGTAAATTTATTTTTACCACCTTCAATTTCAGAAACAACTGCTTCTGCTAAATCTGTCATCCCTTCTCCTCCGTTTGCAAATCCTTTTGCTAAAACTGCTTTAACATTCATTTTAGCACATTTTTGTTGTATTAATTGAATTTCGTCATCACTATCTGATGGAAATGCATTAATTGCCACAACTGGATTTAGTCCAAACTTCTTACAATTTTCAATATGTTTTTCAAGGTTAGCAAAACCAGCAGAAACTCTTTCTGTGTTGGGGTCATTATACTGTTCTTTTGAAGCTCCTCCATGGTGGCGTAAAGCTCTAATGGTAGCAACTAAAACTAGTGCTTTTGGTTTTAGATTTCCAGAAACACATTTAATATTTAAAAACTTTTCAGCTCCTAGGTCGGCACCAAAACCAGCTTCTGTTACAACGTAATCAGAAATTGATAAGCCCATTTTAGTTGCAAGTATAGTATTTGTTCCTTGTGCAATATTTGCAAAAGGACCACCATGAATAATTGCAGGATTGCCTTCTAATGTTTGAACTAGGTTTGGTTTTATAGCATCTTTAAGTAAAATAGCCATAGCATTTTCAGCTTTCAAGTCTCTAGCATAAATTGGTGTTCTATCGAATGTAAATCCAATAAAAATATTACCCAACTTTTCTTTTAGATCTTTAAAACTTTGAGCCATGCATAGAATTGCCATAACCTCGGATGCAGGTGTTATATTAAAGCCATCTTCACGAGGTATACCGTTTGCAGTTCCACCTAAACCAATTGTAATATCTCTAAGAGATCTATCATTCATGTCCATTACACGTTTCCAAACAATTGTTCTTGGGTCAATACCAAGGTTATTAGTTTTGTTTTGGATATTGTTATCTATAAGAGCAGAAAGCAAGTTGTTAGCTTTTTCAATAGCTGAAAAATCACCTGTAAAATGAAGATTAATATCTTCCATTGGAACAACTTGAGCATAGCCACCACCGGCAGCACCACCTTTAATTCCGAATACGGGGCCTAAAGAAGGTTCTCTTAAAACAACGGTTGCTTTTTTCCCAATTTTATTTAACCCCTCGGTTAAACCAATTGAAGTAGTTGTTTTTCCTTCTCCAGCAGGAGTAGGAGTAAGTGCAGTCACTAAAATTAGATTACTTTTTTTAATCTTAGATTGGTCTATTAATGTTAAAGGAAGTTTTGCTTTATACTTTCCATACATTTCTATATCGTCCTCATCAATACTAAGTTTGCTTGCAATGTCTTTGATGTGAGTCATAACATTTTTTTGAGCTATTTCAATGTCTGATAAAAATTTTGCGTCTGCCATGTTGTGTATTTTAAATGGAGGTTAAATATAAAAATATTAGTTTAAATCATTGAGTAAACAGGGCTAAATTATATTTAACATGATTCTAATCTAAATAACGAAGATAATAAAACTAAAACAAAATATTAATTCAGTATATATTTAATAAACCCTTTTATTTCGCGTAACTTTGTGTGTTTTTTAAATCAAATATGGAGATCGAGGTAAGCTTAATGAAGAAACAAAAAAAAGAACTTTATGATTATCAGAAAAAAGGATTAGACAAAATATTTGATGCCCTAGATAGGGCTCCCGAAAACCATAATTTACTTTATCAATTGCCCACTGGTGGAGGTAAAACTGTTATTTTCTCAGAAATAGCAAGAAGATTTATTGAAAAAAAACAAAAGAAAGTTTTAATACTTACCCATCGAATTGAACTTTATCATCAAACATCTGAAATGCTTCATGGATTTGATGTGGAGAATAAAATAATAAATAGTAAAGTAAAGGAATTACCTGATCAAAACGATTATATGTGTTTTGTTGCGATGGTTGAAACATTAAATAATCGTTTACAAGATGAAAAAATTGATTTGGAAAATATTGGGATGGTAATTATAGATGAGGCCCATTTCAATTCGTTTAGAAAACTATTTCATTATTTTAAGGATTGTATTTTGCTTGGAGTTACAGCAACCCCTTTAAGTTCCAATGTTAAATTGCCAATGTATGAGAATTATGATGAACTTATTGTTGGTGAATCTATTCCTTATTTGGTTGAAAACGGTTTTTTGGCTAAAGCTGATACATTTTGTTATGATGTAGGGTTGTCATCGTTAAAAATTGGAGCAAATGGTGATTATACTGTTCGTTCTTCAGATTTACTTTATGGCGATTATCCAATGCTTCAAAAGTTGTTACATGCTTACGAAGAGAAATCTGTAGGCAAAAAAACATTAATATTTAATAATGGAATAAACACTTCATTAAATGTTCATGATACATTTACTAAAGCTGGGTATGAAATTAAGCACCTAGATAATAAAAATACACCTGCTGAACGAAAAGAGATATTAGAGTGGTTTAAAGAAACAGATGACGCAATATTAACCTCAGTAGGTATTTTAACAACTGGATTTGATGAGCCTACTGTTGAAACAATTATATTAAATAGAGCAACAAAATCGTTAACACTTTACTTTCAGATGATAGGAAGAGGATCTCGTATACTTCCAAATAAAGATAAATTTACAATTCTTGATTTAGGAAACAATGTTGCTCGATTTGGAGCTTGGAACGCAGAGATAGATTGGCATGAAATATTTCGTAATCCTGACTTTTATTTGCAAAACATTGTTATTGATGAAGAAATAGAACGCAGGTTTAAATATGTGATGACTGATGAGATTAGAGCGAAATTTTCCAAATCAGAAAATATTGATTTTGATATTGAAGAAACATATCGAGAAGTAATGAGGGCTGGTCTGAGACCTAAAGTTGTATTAGAAAGGTCAATTGAACAGCATTCACAAATGTGTTTAGAAAATAGTGAAGACTCTAATGAAGCAAGAGAATTAGCTAAGTTACTTAAGGATGATATCGCTTACCGTCTTCGATTATATTCTTATTGTATTTGTAAGAGTACAGATAACTATTTAAAATGGCTCCAAGAAGATTATGAGCGTAAGTTAAGTTTTAGTTTTAGTAAGAAGTTTTAATAGTTCTAAACTTAAATTTTGTATAAGTATAAAATTATTTTTTTTGAGAAATATAATTTTATATATTTGCATCAACAAAACAATAACAATGAAATTTATTCAATTACATCATCATCATTTTCATACTTGCTCTCAGGCGAGGAGTTAATGATATTATGTAATTTTAAATAAAAAATATCTAAAACCCGTCTGAGCATTCAGACGGGTTTTTTGTTTCCTTGAAGTTTGCTCAGATTTAAAAAAATAAAAAAATGAGTAAACTAAAAATTGCCATTCAAAAGTCAGGAAGATTAAATGAAGATACCATACAGCTTTTAAAAGACTGTGGTGTATCAATTGAAAATGGTATTGATCAATTAAAAGCTACAGCTTCTAACTTCCCATTAGAGGTCTTATTTTTAAGAAATTCAGATATTCCTCAGTATTTAGCTGATGGAGTTGTAGATGTTGCTATAATAGGCGAAAATACAATCTTAGAGAAAAATCCAAAATTAAATGTGGTTGAGTATTTAGGGTTTTCAAAATGCCGACTTTCTATAGCAACTCCTAAAGGTGTATTATATTCAAATATAAAAAATCTTGAGGGTAAAAAAATTGCAACATCATACCCTAATACATTGATGAGGTATTTAAAAGAAAACAATGTAAATGCTGAGTTACATGAAATATCAGGATCAGTAGAAATAGCTCCAAATATTGGTTTAGCTGATGCGATTTGTGATTTAGTTAGTTCTGGTTCAACTTTATTTAAAAATGGGTTAGAAGAAAAAGAAGTGATTTTAAAATCAGAAGCTTGTTTGGTAGTATCTCCAGTTATTTCAAAAGAAAATCAACTAATTCTTAATAAGCTTCAATTTAGAATACAGTCTGTGTTAAGGGCGAGAAAATCAAAATACATTTTGTTAAATGCGCCAAATGATAAGATTGAAGCCATTAGTAATATTTTGCCAGTTTTAAAAAGCCCTACAGTTTTACCTTTGGCAGAAGAAGGGTGGAGTTCTTTGCACTCAGTTATTGATAAGGATAAATTTTGGGAGGTGATTGATGAGTTGAAGCTAAATGGAGCAGAAGGAATATTGATTGTTCCAATTGAAAAAATGGTATTTTAATTTAAATAAAAAGTTTAAGTAATGACTATAAGTAGTTTAAAAATAAAAAAATACATTGAGCCAAAAAATATAATTTGGCAAGAATTATTAAATAGGCCTGAGGTTAAAAAAGAGGATTTGTCGCAATTGGTAAAAGAAATTTTTAATGATGTAAGGTTGAATGGAGATGAAGCGATAATTAAAAATACAGCTCTTTTTGATAAGGTTAAATTGGATGATTTTAAAGTTTCTGATGAAGAAGTTAGAGAGTCTTCTAAGAATGTGAGGCTTGATTTAAAGCAAGCAATTCTGGTTGCGAAGTCGAATATTGAAAAATTTCACAGATCTCAAATTGTAAATACTCAAATTGTCGAAACTGCCAATGGTGTAAAGTGTTGGCAAGAATCTCGAGCAATTGAGAAAGTGGGCTTGTATATTCCTGGGGGGTCAGCACCTTTGTTTTCCACTGTTTTGATGTTAGCTGTTCCGGCAGTTTTAGCTGGCTGTAAAGAAATTGTTTTGTGTACGCCCCCAAATAAAGAGGGAAAGATTGCTGATGAAATTCTTTATGCGGCTGATTTAGTTGGAGTAACTCAAATTTTTAAAGTAGGAGGCATACAAGCTATAGCAGGTTTGACATACGGAACAGAGACTATTCCAAAAGTTTATAAAATTTTTGGACCAGGAAACCAATATGTTACAGCTGCAAAAATGGAAGCTTTTGGATGTGGTGTTGCAATAGATATGCCGGCAGGGCCATCTGAGCTTTTAGTTGTTGCTGATGATTCAGCAGTGCCAAAATTTGTTGCAGCTGATTTGCTGTCTCAGGCAGAGCATGGGGCTGATAGTCAGGTAGTTTGTGTGGCTACAAACAAAATATTGTTAGATGATATAGAAAAAGAGCTGTTAGCCCAATTGGAAGAGTTGCCTAGAAAAGAAATTGCAAGTCAAGCATTATTAAACTCTAAGCTGATAGTAATTAGTGCTAAGGAAAAAATTATAGAATTTGTAAATGAATATGCACCTGAACATTTAATTTTAGCAGTAGAAGATGAAGTGTATTTTTGTGAAAACACTATAAATGCAGGGTCTATTTTTATTGGTAATTACACCCCAGAAAGTGCAGGGGATTATGCTTCGGGTACTAATCATACTTTGCCAACTAATGGATTTTCAAGGTCTTTTAGTGGGGTGAATATGGATGCTTTTGTAAAGAAAGTTACTTTTCAAAAAATTACTAAAGAGGGTATTCTGAATTTAGGAAGTTCGATAGAGTTAATGGCAGAAGCAGAATTGCTGCAAGCACACAAAAATGCAGTGACTGTTAGGTTAAATGAATTAAATAAATAGAAATGGATATTAATAAATTAGTTAGGAAGAATGTGTTGGCAATGAAGCCGTATTCTTCAGCTAGAGATGAGTTTGATGGGGTTGAAGGACTTTTTTTGGATGCAAATGAGAATCCATATTCAAATGGTGTTAATCGGTATCCAGATCCTTATCAAAGAAAATTAAAAGAAGTAATTGCAAGTCAAAAGCATCTTTTGCATGAGAACATCTTGCTAGGTAATGGTAGTGATGAAGTGTTGGATTTGTTGTTTAGAGCTTTTTGTGAGCCTAAAAAAGAGAATATTGTAATTACTGCTCCAAGTTATGGAATGTATAAGGTGTTAGCTAATTTAAATGATGTTCTAGCAAACGAGGTGCTTTATGAATCAGATTTTAGTTTAGATGCCGATAAAATTATTGCGGCAACAAATAAAAATACAAAACTGATTATTTTGTGTTCGCCTAATAATCCAACGGGTAATTCTATTGAGTTAGATGTAATAGAAAAGGTTTTGAATAATACAAATTGTTTAGTGGTTGTAGATGAAGCTTATATTGATTTTTCAACTAAAAATAGTTGTATTAAAAGTTTAAATAAATATAATCAATTAATTGTTATACAAACACTTTCAAAATATTTTGGTATGGCTGGAATTAGGTTGGGAATGTGCTTTGCGAATAAGGATGTGATAACTGTTTTAAATAGAATTAAACCACCTTATAATATAAATGTGCTTACACAACAAAAGGCAGTTGATTTATTAGAAAATGTTGATTTAGGTTATAGGAGAGAAGTTATTCAAGAGAGAGAAAATCTTTCTAAAGAGATATCGAAATTAAACTATGTTGAGAAAGTTTATCCAAGTGAAGCTAATTTTTTATTGGTGAAAACTACAAATGCTAATTGGGTTTATGATGAGTTAGTGAATCAGCAGATTATAATTAGAAATAGAACCAACGAGAAATTGTGTAAAGACTGTGTTCGTATTTCAATTGGTACAAAGCAAGAAAATGAAATATTGTTAAATGCATTAAATAAAATAAATAGTTGAGATTATGAAAAAGGTATTATTTATTGATAGAGATGGAACTATAGTTATTGAACCGCCTGTTGATTATCAGTTAGATAGTTTGGAAAAATTAGAGTTTTACCCAGGGGCTTTTAGGTGGTTGAGTAGAATTGCAGAAGAGTTGGATTTTGAATTGGTTATGGTTACTAATCAAGATGGATTAGGGACTAGTTCTTTTCCAGAAGAAACCTTTTGGCCAGCTCAAAACAAGGTTGTTGAAGCTTTTGAAAATGAGGGGGTTTGTTTTAAAGAAGTGTTGATTGATAAATCATTTCCTGCAGATAATGCATCAACAAGAAAGCCTAAGACAGGAATGCTTACTTCCTATATGAATGGGAGCTATGATTTAAAAAATTCTTTTGTGATTGGCGATCGATTAACAGATATTGAGTTGGCAGATAATTTAGGAGCAAAAGGAATATTATTAAGTAACGATGAGATTTTAAATTACAATAAGAAAGATGTTGAAGTATTGAAAACAGATAGTTGGAGAGTGGTTTATGAGTTTTTAAAATTAGCAGATAGAACAGCTGAAGTTTCAAGGAAAACCAATGAAACAGATATTTTAATTCGATTAAACCTTGACGGGAAGGGTGTTTCAGATATATCAACAGGAATTGTGTTTTTTGATCACATGTTAGAGCAAATTTCAAGGCATGGCAATCTAGATTTAACGGTTAAGGTAAAGGGAGATTTAGAGGTAGATGAACATCATACTATTGAAGATACTGCAATCGCTTTAGGAGAAGTGTTTAATAAAGCGTTGTTCAATAAACTAGGAATTGAACGCTATGGGTTTTGCTTACCTATGGATGATTGCTTGGCTCAGGTCGCAATTGATTTTGGGGGTAGAAATTGGTTGGAATGGGAGGCTGAATTTAAAAGAGAGATGGTAGGCAAAATGCCAACAGAAATGTTTTTTCACTTTTTTAAATCATTTACTGATGGAGCTAAATGTAACTTGAATGTAAAGGCTGAGGGTGTAAATGAGCATCATAAAATTGAAGCTATTTTTAAAGCTTTTGCAAAAGCAATTAAAATGGCAAAAAAGAGAGATGTAAATAATATGCAGTTACCGTCAACTAAAGGTGTTTTGTAGTTATGAGAATAGTAATAATAGATTATGGAGCAGGAAACGTTCAGTCAGTAATGTTTGCACTTAAGCGATTGGGGTTTAAAGCTAAGCTTAGTAGTAATGAAGAAGAGATTAGACGAGCTGATAAAGTTATATTTCCAGGTGTAGGGCATGCTAAATCTGCAATGTGTCAGTTAATGGAGCAAAGGTTGGATTTATTAATTCCCCAGCTAAAGCAACCTGTGTTAGGGGTTTGTTTGGGTATGCAGTTAATGTGTAATTTTTCAGAAGAAGGAGAGACAAAGTGTTTGGGTATTTTTGATTTGGATGTGTTGAAGTTTAAGGAAGGAAATAAGATTCCCAAAATAGGATGGAATAATATATCAGACTTAAAAACTCCTTTGTTTAATAAGGTGGAGGAAGGAGAGTTTATGTATTTTGTGCATAGTTATTACGTTCCGTTAGCAAAAGAAACTATAGCTCAAGCAGATTATGGAGGTTGTTATTCTTCAGCTATAAATAAAAATAATTTTTACGGCTGTCAGTTTCATCCTGAAAAAAGTGGTGATGCAGGAGAACAGATATTGAAAAACTTTTTAGAATTATAAAAAAATGAAAATAATACCAGCAATAGATATTATCGGTGGAAAATGTGTTAGATTAACAAAAGGAGATTATTCAACGCAAGTAACTTATAATGAAAATCCTCTTGAAGTTGCAAAACAGTTTGAAGCAAGTGGAATAGAGTATTTGCATTTAGTTGATTTAGATGGAGCTAAATCTAGTCAGATAGTGAATAGTGGGGTTTTAGAGGTGATAGCGTCTAAAACATCACTTAAAATTGATTTTGGAGGGGGTTTAAAATCCGACAAGGATGTTGAAATTGCATTTAATGCTGGGGCTAATCAAATTACCGGAGGAAGTATAGCTGTGCAAAACCCAAAATTGTTTCAGTCTTGGATAAAAAAATACGGTCCCGATAAAATTATTTTAGGAGCAGATGTTTCAAATAGGATGATTGCTGTAAGTGGATGGCAAGAGATAACAAAGCTAGATTTGTTTCCATTTATAGAAAGTTATAAAGATTTAGGGGTAAATACTGTAATATGCACTGATATAGCCAAAGATGGTATGTTAGAAGGAACTTCTCTTGAGTTATATCAAGAAATGATGAGCGAATTCCCTGATTTAAATTTAGTAGCAAGTGGAGGAGTTGCTTCTATAGCTGATTTAGATGCTTTGTGGGAGAAAAAAATATATGGGGCGATAATAGGTAAAGCTATTTATGAGGGTAGAATAACCTTGAAAGAATTAGAGAAATTTATTATTAATAATAATTAAACCATGTTGACAAAAAGAATAATACCTTGTTTGGATATTAAAAATGGAAGAACTGTAAAGGGGGTCAACTTTGTTGATTTAATTGATGCTGGAGATCCTGTGGAGTTAGCTAAGATTTATAGTAAAGAAGGTGCTGATGAGCTGGTTTTTTTAGATATTACTGCGACTGAAGAAAAAAGAAAAACGCTTCTAGAATTAGTATCAAGAGTTGGTGAATCAATAAATATTCCCTTTACTGTTGGTGGTGGAATTTCATCTGTTGAAGATGTTGACTTATTGCTAAAAGCAGGAGCAGATAAAGTTTCTATCAATTCTGCAGCTGTAAAAAATCCTGATTTAATAAACCGACTAGCTGATAAATTTGGCTCGCAATGTATTGCTGTAGCTATAGATGCTAAGCAAATTGATGGAGAATGGAAAGTGCATTTAGTTGGAGGAAAAGTGCCTACTGAGATTGATTTGTTTAAATGGGCAAAAGAAGTAGGGAGAAGAGGTGCTGGTGAAATACTTTTTACTTCGATGGATAACGATGGTACTAAATCTGGTTTTGCAAATGATGCTCTTGCAAAAATGAATAGTTTAGTTAATATTCCAATTATAGCTTCTGGTGGGGCGGGAAATATTCTGCATTTTGTAGATTGTTTTGAAAAAAGTAATGTTGATGCTGCTCTTGCGGCAAGTATCTTTCATTTTAAAGAGGTGGAGATAAAAGAATTAAAACAAGAATTAAGTAGAAAAAATATAGCAGTAAGATTTTAAAATATGGAACTAAAATTAAATAAACAAGGATTAATTCCTGCAATTATACAAGATGCTAATACACTTAAAGTGTTAATGCTAGGTTATTTTAATGAAGAGTCGTTAAAGCAAACAAAAGAAACGAATAAGGTTACTTTTTATAGTAGAAGCAAAGGTCGTTTATGGGTGAAAGGAGAAGAGAGTGGTAATTTTTTAAACTTAGTATCAATTGAAAATGATTGTGATAATGATACTTTGCTGATAAAAGTAAACCCAGAAGGGCCGACTTGCCATAAAGGAACAGATACCTGTTGGGGAGAAATAAATCAGGGAAGTATAAGTTTCTTAAATCAATTGGAAGGAATTATAAAAACTAGAAAGGAAAGTGATGATCAGAACTCTTATGTGAAATCATTATTTGAAAAAGGAATGAATAAAATAGCTCAAAAAGTTGGTGAAGAAGCTGTTGAGGTTGTTATTGAAGCAAAGGATAATAATGATGATTTGTTCTTGGATGAAAGTGCCGATTTGTTGTTTCATTATTTGATTTTACTTCAAGCTAAAGGCTTCAAATTGAAAGATGTAGTTGAAGTGTTAGAGTTAAGAAATAAATGTTAGTATCATTTAAAAATGGAATAGCTTTTGCTTAATGTGTTTCGTTATTTTTGAAAATATGAAAAAAGTTATTTTAGGTTTCTTAATTGTAGCTTCATCTTTAGTTTTGAATGCACAAAACTTTGGTTTGGGTGCTTCTGCAATGTATAACTTTCAAACTGAGAGTTTTGGCTTTGGTGCAAGAGCAAACTTTTTTCCTAACAGAACAATTAGTTTCGTTCCACAATTTACTTATTACCCTGGGTTTGGTAAGATAACTGAATATACTATAGGCATGGGGCTTGAGTATAAAATACGAAGAGGTAATAAATTAACTTATTATTTACTTGGTCATGCTGGCTACAATCGTTGGAGTAATTTTGATGAATCTTCAATGAAAGGAGCTGAGCCAACTAACTGGAATGCAGAAGCAGGTATTGGTGTTACAACCAATAAGTGTTTGAGACCGTTTTTAGAGTATAGATATAATGTGAAATTCATGGAAACTCACTTGCGTTTAGGCTTGCTATACATTTTTGGATGTAGTGGAGGCCCACAAACGGGAGGTAGAAGAGGTGGTGGTAAAGTTTGCCCTGCTTATAATTAAAAAATGATGATACAATGAAAAAAATAGCTTTAATTACAACTGCAATTGCTTTGATTTTTAGTTTCTCTGCTTGTAAAAAAGACAGAATAGAAAGTAAAAATGAATATCAACCTATAAACGATTATTTGGATAGTAAAAAACAAGAGGAGCAGTCCTTTGAAATTACTGGACCTTCAAGTGATACAATTACAGGTAACCAAGGTACAAGATTGTTAATGGGTAAAGATTGTTTACGTTTTGCAAATGGAGATAGTGTTTCTTATCCATTTACGGTTAAGCTAGTTGAACTTTACACTCCTAAAGATATGATTTACTGGCAAATGCCAACTATAGCAGCAGGTAGTTTATTAGCTACCGATGGAGAAATTAGAGTAAGAGCTGTTAAAAATGGTGAAGATTTGGTGTTGAGACCATATTGTTATTATCAAACAATGATGCCAAATGCTTCTCCTCAATCAGATATGCGTAAGTTTTATGGTGTGGATAATGGCACTTTTGTAGATTGGACTGATAATGTTGCAGGGTTGGGTGTGACAACGGCTGTTGCTTCAACTTTTTCTACTGATGCTTATGGTTATAAAGGAGATATTCCATTGTTAGGGTGGTTAAATTGTGGTAAAATTGCAGGTAGTGGAGGTAGTTCAATTGCTTTTACATCTGATACAGATGTGCTAACCAATGTTGGTATTTTTATTTATTTTCCAGATACAAAAACAGTGATGCAGGTTTACAGTTCTGTTTCGGGAGCTATCCCAAATGGATCTAATGTTAAAATAATATTAATGGGAATGAAATCTCCTGGAGATATGTATTTTTATTATACAGAAACAACTATTAATGGAGCAACAACTATGGATGTTGAGTTGAGTTCTATCTCTGATGCTGATTTAACAAACCTTTTAAACGGACTATAATGGAAGAACAATATAATGTATTTGGAGAAGCTTTAATTGCTTGTAGCAATACCCCGTTAACAGGTTATTTTAGAGATGGTTGTTGTAATACTGATGATACCGATTTAGGTATGCATACAGTTTGTGTGGTTACCACGGCAGAATTTTTAGAATTTTCACTTCAAGTAGGTAATGATTTAACTACGCCACATCCAAATTGGGGTTTTCCAGGCTTAAAAGCTGGGGATAAATGGTGTTTGTGTGCTGAACGTTTTTTAGAGGCACATAAAGCTGGATTTGCACCAAAAGTAGTTTTAGAAGCAACCAATGAAAAAACCTTAAAAGTAGTGAGCATGGATATTTTAATTGAAAATGCACACTACACCAAGCAAGATGTTTAATGAACATAACCATTAAAGACACATTTGTAAAAGAACTTCCGAGCGATTCAATTACTGAAAACTCAAGAAGACAAGTTGTTGAAGCTTGTTATTCTTATGTTTCTCCAACCAAAACTAAAGCACCAAAGTTTATTCATGTAGCTAAAAGCGTAGCAAATCTTTTAGGAATTACAGAAGAAGAAACCCAAAGCCAAGAATTTTTAAACGTTTTTACTGGTAACCAATTATTGCCCAACACAACACCTTATGCAATGTGTTATGGAGGTCATCAATTTGGTCATTGGGCTGGACAGTTAGGAGATGGTAGAGCAATTAATTTAGCTGAAGTATTGCATAACAATAAGCAATGGACAATTCAACTAAAAGGAGCAGGAGAAACACCTTATTCAAGAACTGCAGATGGATTGGCAGTGTTGAGGTCATCTATTCGTGAGTATTTGTGTAGCGAGGCAATGCATAATTTAGGTGTGCCAACTACAAGAGCTCTTTCTTTGTGTTTAAGTGGTGATGAGGTAATGAGAGATATTTTGTACGATGGCAATCCTGCTTACGAAAAAGGAGCAATCGTAACTCGTGTTGCACCGTCTTTTTTACGTTTTGGGAACTACGAAATATTTGCTTCACGGCAAGATCATAAAACTTTGAAAATATTAGTTGATTATACTTTACGGAACTTTTATCCGAATTGTGAACTAAACAAAACAGGTTATATTCAGTTTTTTAGAGAAGTAAGTATACGAACGCTCGATATGATAATAGAGTGGCAGCGGGTAGGTTTTGTGCATGGGGTAATGAATACCGATAACATGTCAATTTTAGGGTTGACGATAGATTATGGACCTTATGGTTGGTTAGAAGGTTATGATAAAGGCTGGACACCAAATACTACGGATAGCCAACACAAACGATACCGTTTTGGAAGCCAAGGCGATATTGGGTTGTGGAACTTATTAAAACTAGCCAATGCCTTGTACCCTTTAATAGAAGAAGCAGAACCCTTAGAAGAGATTTTAGCAAACTACAAAACAACTTTTGCGGCTAAGTATTTAGGTATGATGAAAGCCAAGCTAGGGTTAACTACCCAAAATACAGAAAATGCGAAGCTGATTACTGATTTAGAAACGGTTTTAGCAAAAACAGAAACAGACATGACCATATTTTTTAGAAACTTGGCAACTGTTTCTAAAACGTTGGAAGTACCTGTAAAAGATGAGTTGACTTTTTTAGCTGAGGTAATGGATGCCTTTTACAAACCTGAAGAATTGAAAGGAGAAGTGTTGTTTTTTTGGAAAGATTGGATGAAAAGATATGTAGCACGTTTGCAAGAAGAAACAGCTACAGATGATGAGCGTAAGCAATTAATGGATACAATAAACCCTAAATATGTGCTAAGAAATTACATGGCACAACTCGCAATTGATGCTGCAAATAAAGATGATTATAGTATTGTAGATGAGTTGTTTACTGTTTTAGAAAAACCTTACAACGAACAGCCAGAAGCACAAAAATGGTTTGCCAAACGACCAGAATGGGCAAGAACAAAAGTTGGTTGTTCTATGTTGTCGTGTAGTTCTTAAATTTGTTATATATCTAATTAACGTTTAGAAATTTTATTGTTTGATATACTCCTTTGCCTTGAACATTTAAAGCGGGTAATTTCTTCACTTCTTTTTTTTAAATGCTTTTGACTTGTTCCATTATGAACTCGTTTTCTCCAAAGTATAAAGGAGTTTAATTTAAGCTCTTTTCTCATTAGCTTAATTACTTCTGGTTCCGAAATACCGAATTGAATTTTAATTGCTTCAAAAGGTGTTCGGTCTTCCCATGCCATTTCAATAATTCTATCTATTTCAATTACTGTCATTGGTTTGTTCAAAATGTTAATTTTATATTTCTACCAAATTTTAACTCTAATATCTTCGTTACGGTACATATTATCGCCTTTTTTAACGTTAAATGCTTCGTAAAATTCTGTAAGGTTACTTACCACTCCATTTACTCTAAATTTTGCAGGAGAGTGTACATTGGTCATTACTCTGTGAGCTAACGCTTCGTCTCTTCGGTTTACCATCCACGCAAAACCATACCCCAAAAAGAAACGTTGCATAGGTGTTACTCCTCCAATAATTATATTGTTTTTGTATTGGTCGGTTTTCTTAAATGCTTCAATCCCCATAGTTACACCACCTAAATCGGCAATGTTTTCACCTTGTGTAGCATCACCTTTAATGTGCATGCTATCTAGCACGGTGTAAGCACTATATTGTTCCACTATTAATTGTGTTTTTGCTTCAAACTTTTCTCTGTCTTCAGCAGTCCACCAATCGTTTAAGTTTCCGTTTTCGTCATACAAACTTCCTTCATCATCAAAACCGTGGGTAATTTCGTGTCCAAAAGTAGAGCCACCAATTATACCATATAAAATAGCATCGTCAGGCATTTTACCTTCATAGCCCGGTACAATTATATTACAAGCAGGTACTACAATTTCGTTAAACGATGGGCTGTAATACGCATTATAAGTTTGAGGATACATTCCCCATTCATCTTTGTTAACTGGCTGTCCGTTTTTAGCAAGCATTCTGTGAAATTCCCATTCGTTTAAATGCAATATATTCATTAAGTATTCATCACTTTTAATTTCAATAGCACTCATGTCTTTCCATTTGTCAGGGTAACCAACCTTCATGTTTATTTTAGCCAGTTTAACCAATGCTTTTGCTTTAGTTTCTTCGCTCATCCAATCTAAATTTTTAATGTGCTCAGCATAAACCGTTCTAATATTTTCGCCAATCTCTTTTAGTTTTTCTTTAGTGTTTGCCGGTAAATATTCTTTTACATATACTTGTCCAATTAATTCGCCTAAAGCTTCATTGGTTTCATTTACAGCAGTTTCCCATCTAGGTTTTTTCTCACTTACGCCAGATAAAACAGTGCTAAAAAAGTGAAAATCTTCATCAGCAAAATCTTTAGATAAATAACTTGCATAATCGCTAATTAAAAACCATTTGCAGTAATTTTTCCATTCTGCAATTGAGTATTTGTTTAAAATAGGAGTAAGGGCTTTAAAAAAGCTAGGTTGACCAACTATTAAGGAGTCCATTGAATTTAAATTCCATGCTTGTAAAAGGTTTTGCCAAAAATCAGTGCTAAAATTTGTTTTTAAATTGCTTGTCGCTATTAAATTATAGTTACCATAAGGGTCTCTTAATGCTTCCATGCTTTTGCTAATTTTTGCTATATCGGTTTCTATATTTAAAATAGAGTTAGCAGTTAGTTTAGCTTCAGCTTCTTCAAATTTTAATAATTCAAACATATTTTGAATATGAGCTACATATTCATTCTTAATCTTGACCGTTCTTTCGTCAGTGTTTAAGTAGTAGTCTCGCTCGCCTAAGCCTAAACCTCCTTGCCATAATGCACCTCTATTTAAGCTACTGTTTTTGTCGTCAGGTCCAATCCAAAAATGGAATAAAGGAGAAACACCAATTGTATTTAAATGCGCAATTAATTGAGGTAATTCTTCTAAAGAATTGATGTTGTCAATTGTATTAAGTTCATTTTGAATTGGAGTAATACCTAGCTCTTCAAGTAGAATAGTGTCCATGCTACTTTTATATAAATCACCAATTTTTTGTTCGTTACTACCTTTTACAGCATTAGCTTGCGATGACTTTATACAAATTTGTTTGATAGCTGCATTTACAGAATCGTCAATGGTTTTAAAAATGCCATTACTAGTTTCACTAGCTTTTATAGGGTGTTGCTTAAACCAAGTGTTGTTAGCAAACATAAAAAAGTCATCACTTGCTTTAAAAGAGGAATCGATGTGTTGAATTAGTGGGTCAATATCAACGATTTTTTCTACTTTTTCGGGTGCATCACTACAAGCAAAAAATAGTGTAGAAGATAGGATTAACGAGCTTTTAATAATGTTTTTTATCATTTGGATTTTTCTAAAATTATGTTAATCCAAATGTAATTAAATAATTGTTCAATTACCTATTTCAATAATATTGTCTGTTTTATCCTTAAAATCTTTATTGTGTTAGCAAAAAAAATCTAAAACCATTGTTTTAAGCTTTAGTTGCTACTTTTTAATTTTTTTGATTGACATATCCCCCTTGAATTATAAACTCCATAGGGTTTTCAAAATAACCATTTAAACCTATGTCAAAATAAGAAGGATCAAAATAAAATCGCAAGTTGATATAAATTATTTTACGTCCTTGTTGAACTGATGGGCTGGTATAGATTTGATATTCTTTAGTAACGTGAAGTTTTTTGTTGTTAAAATAAACATCCCCTTCAAGGATATCTTTTTTATTAGAGTTTTCATTTTTAAATAAATCAAAAACACTACCGTCTACTTTTCCAATTATTCTAATTAGAGAAGTGTTGTTAAGAAGAAAAAGACTGTCTTTAAATGCGTTTCCACTTTTAAATGATTCGGGTGGAATGGTTATCTCAAACTGATTTTGGGAAGAATAATAATTGATTAAACATTCGTTAGTTTTTGTTATAAAAGCAGTATCGTTTGCTATGCCAAGTATTTCAGCTCTAACATCTTGATTAAAAGGCTGAGCTACAATAAAAGGAGTTATTAATGATAGCAGTGTAAGGAATAATATGTTTCTATATTTTACTTTCATAGTGGTCTTATTAATAATAATTTAAATAATCATACCATCACCCATTTCAATTATACGATCTGTCTTATCAGCAAAATCTTTATCATGAGTAACAACAAGTAAAGATAGTTTTTGTTCTTCTCTTAGTTCTTTAAAAATGTTAAAAACATTATCAGCATTGTGGCTATCTAAATTTCCAGTAGGTTCATCGCCCATAATTATGGTTGGATTGTTTATTAATGCTCTTGCAATGGCAACTCGTTGTTTTTGTCCTCCCGAAATACGGGAGGCAATTTTAAGTGCTTGTTCCTCAATATGTAAAAGCTTTAATTTTTCCATTGCATCATGCTCAATTTCTTCAAGTGATTTTATACCTAGTTTTTTAGCAGGGAGCATTACATTTTCTAATATTGTAAATTCGGGCAATAAGTAATGAAATTGAAACACAAAACCAATGTGTTCATTTCTAATAGTTGCTAGTTCATTTTTTGTTTTGCCACTAATTAGTTCTCCATTTAAAAATAACTCACCCTCGTAGTCGGTGTCCATTGTAGATAAAATATAGAGTAGGGTAGATTTACCACAACCTGACTTACCCATAATGGAAGCAAATTCACCTTTAGCCACGCTAAAGCTAATGTCTTTAAGAGCCTGAAATAAAACAGGTTTTCTAAAAAATTTGTTGATATTTTTTGCTTCAAGTACTGGATTCATTGTCCTCTTATTATTTCTACTGGGTCAATATTTTGAGCTTTTCTAGCCGGTAAATAGCCAGCAAAAAAAGTCGATATCATTGCAAAAAAAATTCCTACAACATAATACATATAGTCAAAATTAACAGGGAATGTTTTTATTGTTGGCAAAGCTTGAGTTTCAAACGGAAGAGAGTCTATCAGTTTAGACATCCCAAATCCAATAATTAATCCTAAAATACCTCCTACAAACCCAATAATTAAAGCTTGGCTTATAAATATCATTTTTACATCAAAACCAGAAAAACCAGTAGCTTTTAAAATAGCAATGTCATTCATCTTTTCATAAATCATCATGTTTAAGATGTTGTAAATCCCAAAGCCAGCAACAACTAAAAGGGTTATCGAAACGGCATAACTAATTAAGTTTCTAATATCTGTACCTGTTTCAAATTGAGCATTAGCAGTATTTATATCAATTGCAGTTAGATTAAATTGTCTTGATATCGCTTTCGACATAGCAACGGAGTTTTCAATATCAAATAACTTAACATTAATATCGGTAATGTAATTTGAATTTTCGCCTAGTATTCGTTGAGCGGTTTTAATATTTACATAGCTTTGAATATTATCTATTTCTCCTAAACCACTTTGAAAAAAACCAACAATTTTTAAAGGAATTAAATCGCCTTTTGGTGTTGCAAGTTGAACTCTATCTCCAATTTTTAGAGACATTTTTTTAGCAGCGCCTACACCTAATAATATTCCATTTAAGTTATTTTTTAAAGCTTGAGGTGTTCCATCAATAATATAGTTGTTAAAATTAAATAAACGAGATTCATCCATGGGGTTTATGCCTGTAACCACACCATTTATTTCTATAGCTCCAGCAGTATAAAATACTTGAGTTTTAACTTGAGGAATAGCTCCTTTTACTTTTTTATCGTTGTTTAAATAATTCATAATAGGTAACGCATTATGAATTTTTGCTTGTGTTTGTTTTGGTTTTATAGAATGGATAACATTCATGTTATCGGCTAATTTTTGATATAATGTTGCAGGTTGATTTAAGTTTGGTGTAATCTCATTGTAAATATGGACATGTGGGGTTCTGTTCAAAATTAATCCATCCAACAGGTCATTTAACCCTGTCATAAAACTCATTAAAATAATAAAAGCTCCAATACCAAAAGTTACTCCAAGTGCAGCTATAGCAGTTTGCTTAATTCTTGATAAAAGATGAGTTTTAGAAATGTTTAATATGATGAGGAACCATTTCATTATTCTTCTGGTAAATTAATGGTAGTATTTTTATCTATACCAGATATAACTTCAATTTTGTCTAAACTTTCTAATCCTGTTTTAATTTCGATTATTCCATCATCAGTTTTAACATTATTGTTATCGATTAAATAGGTTTTTGGAATAGTTAAGACATTAACTTTTTCTGCTATTATAATGTTTGCTTCACCTGAAAGCCCTGGGTATAATTTAGGAGGTTCATTAGTAAATTCAGCTTCAATTTTAAAAGTTTGAGAGCGTTCGTTTTTTTGAGGGTATATTTTTTTTACAGTTGCTTCAAAAACTTCCTTTCCATAAGCATCAAGTGTAATAATTACTTTTTGACTAAGTTCAATTCTTGCTATATCAACTTCATCAACTAATAATTCGGCAATAAATTTTGAAGCGCTACCAATCATGGCAACGGGTTGTTGAATAGATATAAGTTCACCTTGGTTTTTAAAAATAGAGTAGATACGACCATTAATTTTACTTTTTATCGTAAAATCTTTCGTTTGAGTTAATGATGCTTCGTAATTATTTGCAGCTTGTTCTAATTTTTGCTCAAGCTCTGTAGTTGTTCTTTTGTATTTGTTTTTTAAAGTATTTACAGTTTGTTTGGCTGTTTCAAACTGAAGTTTACGAGTATCATATTCAGCTTCAGAACCAATTTTTTCCCTCCAAAGGTTTTGTTGTCTCAAAAAGTTTACAGAATCGTTTTGTAGTTTTAGCTTGGCTAGTTCTAATTCATTTTTTAAATCATTTAAAATTGGATTTTTACCATTGTAATTGTTTTTAGCAATTTGCATGGCTAATCGAGCATTCTCAGAATTTAATTTAGGGTTCGCGTTTATTATTTGTAAAATAGGTTGTCCTATAGTTACTAAATCACCTTCTTCAACCAAAATATTGTCTAGTATACCAGTTACAGCAGCAAATGCCTGATACATACTGTCAGGTTGAATGGTAACTGACGAATAAACTGATTCAGTTAAATTTTGTACTTGAGGTTGAGTAGATTGATTTTCTTCTTCGCTACAACTAAATAATAGTAAAATAGGGAAGAGGTAAAGTAGCTTTTTCATTTTCAGGTTTTAATCTCACTCAAAAGTACTCCTCATTTTTGTTTAATAACTTGATAAACGTCAGTTATTCCACATAAAGCACTAAGCCTTTTAGGTATTCCCCTTCAGGGTGATAAATATTTACTGGATGATCAGCTGGTTGAGATAAGTGATGTAAAACTCTAATATTTCTTCCAACTTCAATAGCAGCAGCTGTAATGGTGTCGTAAAATAATTTTCTATTTACCGCTTGTGAGCAAGAAAAAGTAAATAATATACCACCTGGTTTTATTTGTTTTAATGCCATTGCATTTAATCGTTTATATCCTTGAACAGCATTATGTTTAGCCTTTTGGTTTTTAGCATAAGCTGGTGGGTCAAGAATAATAACATCATAATCAATGGTGTTGTCTTTTAAATAATCTAAAGTGTCAGAAGTAAAAGATTTATGTTTTTTTAGTTTATTTAATTTAACATTGGCATCTGTTAAGTCGATTGCTTTTTGAGAACTATCAACAGAATGAACTTCTTTTGCTCCTGCTTTTAAAGCAGAAATAGAGAATCCACCAGAGTAACAAAAAGTATTTAATACTTTCTTCTTATTTGAGAATTCACCAATTAATTTTCTATTTTCTCTTTGATCTAAAAAGAAGCCTGTTTTTTGACCGTTAATCCAATCTAAATTGAAGTCACAATCATATTCGGTACCAATTAAATTAACTTCTCCATTTTGGTAAACGTATTCATTTTCAACTTTTAAATCGGTTTGTTTTGCCAAACTTTCGGCACTTTTGTTATAAATGGCAATAAGTTTTTCACCATAAACCTTTTTTAAGGCTTCGACTATAAAACTGATGTTGTTATAAATGCTTAGGGTATGGGCTTGGATGACAGCAGTACCATTGTAAAAATCTATAATTAATCCAGGAACTCCATCACCTTCAGCATGCATTAAGCGATACATGTTGGTTGTTGGGTTTTCGGTTAACCCTAAACTTTCTCTAACATTAAAAGCTGATTGTACTTTTTTTGTCCAAAAATTTTGGTTGATAACTGTTTTCTCAAAAGAAATTACACGAACAGCAATTGTAGCATCACTAAAATAACCTAATGCTAAAAATTTATTTTTAGCATTAACAACTTCAACAAGTTCTCCCTCTTTTGGAGCTTCACCTGTATCGCTTATTATTTTGTTTATAGCTCCAGAAAAAACCCAAGGGTGTTTTCGTTCAAGCGATTTATCTTTATCTCTATTTAGTACAATCGATTTTAATTCCATTTTGCAAAGGAAAGAAAATACTTGACGATTTTATTACTTAAGAGGATGATTTAAATTATGAAAAGTAAATGCCCAAATATCTGCCCATTCACCTATCGATTTTTCTTTAGGTTTTCCAGCTCCATGACCTGCATTTACATCAATTCTAACCATTACAGGTTTATCTCCTTTTTGTTGGTGTTGCAATTCAGATATAAATTTAAATGAATGAGCAGGAACAACTCTATCATCATGATCTCCAGTTAGAACTAAAGTAGCAGGATAACTTGTTTCTTTAATATTGTGTAAAGGGGAGTATTTTATTAAATTATCAAATTGTTCTTTATTGTCGCTACTTCCATATTCTACAGCCCAAGCCCAGCCAATTGTAAATTTGTGGTAACGAAGCATATCTAAAACACCAACTCCAGGTAATACAACTGAAGCTAAATCAGGTCGTTGAGTCATAACTGCCCCCATTAACAAACCACCATTTGATCTTCCGTGTAAAGCAAGTTTTTCAGTGCTAGTGTATTTGATTTCTTTTAAATATTCCGCTGCAGCAATAAAATCATTAAACACATTTTGTTTGTTATTAAGCATTCCGGCTTTATGCCATTTCTCTCCATATTCACTTCCACCTCTAATGTTTGCAACAGCGTAAATGCCTCCATTTTTCATAAAAACAGCATTTATAACACTAAAACTTGGCTTAACGCTGATATTAAACCCTCCGTAAGCATATAGTAAGCATGGAGCGTTTCCGTCTAATTTAGTGTCTTTATGATAGTTAATAAACATAGGTATTTTTTCTCCATCAGCACTAGTATAAAATACTTGCTTAGAAATATAATCTTCTGATTTGAAATCTATTTCAGGTTTAAAATATTCTTTAGCTTTAAGAGTTTCAACATTTAATTCGTAGCTAGTACTAGGGTTTAAATAAGATGAGTATGAATAGAAAGCTGTGTTTTCTTCTTTTTTACCATATACACCATTACAAATTCCTTTTCCGGGTAGTTTTAAATCAGAATGGTATGTTCCATCGATATTTAATATTTCAATTTTTGAACTAACATCTTGTAAGTAGGTTGTAAAAATTCTATTACCAGCAACAGAAATACTTTCTAGTTTAGTTTCTTTTTCTGGAATAAAATCAGCCCAATTTTCTTTAGAAACATTATCTAATGTAATTTGAATAACTCTATTGTTTGGAGCATCGATATTAGTAAATAACAATAGTTTATCTCCAAAATTATCAACTAGCCAAGTATCATTTTCAAAATTGTTAGTTACTTGAATAAACTCACTATCTGGTTTAGTTAAGTCTCTTATGTAGAGCATGTTTCCACTTGTCCCTTCATTAGCAGCTATTGAAATGTATTTTTCATCTTCAGTAACAGAAGCATAAAATCCCCTTAAAGGGTGTTCTTTGTCTTCAAAAATGATTTTGTCTTCAGATTGGTCAGTGCCTAATTTGTGGTAAAAAACTTTAGCAAATTCATTTTTCTGAGTTAGTTTATTTTCATCTTTTTGAGGAGTGTAGCCACTGTAAAAGAAGCCATTTTCATACCAAGAAATACCAGAAAATTTAACCCAAGTAATAAAGTCAGGTTGCATTTCTTTAGTTTCTAAATTCATTACTTTAAAATCTTTCCAGTCAGAACCTGCAACAGATAGACCATAAGCCAAGTATTTGTTATCGTTTGAAATTGAAAAAGTAGAAACAGACACAGTGCCATCTTCTGATAAAGTATTTGGGTCTAACAAAATTTCTTCAGCTCCATCCATTCCTTTTTTGATATAAAAAACACTTTGGTTTTGAATGCCATCGTTTTTGGAGTAAACATAATAATCACCATGTTTTGAAGGAGTAGAAATACTTTCGAAATTCCACATGCCTTTTAAATCATCATATAATTTTTGACGAGATGGTATCTTATTGATGTAGTCAAAAGTTAATTTGTTTTGAGCTATAACCCAATTTTTAGTAGAATCAGAATTCTCATTTTCTAACCATCGGTAATAATCAGTTATTTTCTGTCCGTGATAATCATCTATAATTGAAGAATCTCTATAAGTTTCGGGATAGTTAAAAGTTGTTTTTTCAGTTTCATTTTTATCTACACAAGCGGTGAAAAAAATAGAGGTTATGGCACCGATAATTATTAGTTCTCTCATAGTGTTTCTTTTTGAAAATATACTGACTAAATTACTTTATAAATTAGTAGCAATTAATTTTGAGAGAATGAGGTTTTAATAAAATATCAACAAACGCATTTAAGGTTTTATGATGTATATACCTAAACCTCCAATTAGTTCAAATGCAGAGTGCCAAACTAAAGCATGACCATCAACTACAGGTACTTTAGCAAATGAAGTGTTATTTTTAATTTCGGCATTAAAATAAAATCTTGAAGAAATTTTAAATTGCTTGGCTAGAGCAATGTTTAAAACAGGGCCTCCAATATAGTATCCTTGGTTAAAAAAAGATTGTTTTTGGTCTAATTCTTTTCCTCTTATTTTATTTTCTGCATGAGCTAAAACAATTCCAGCTCCAACACGATAAATAAATTGATTTTCTTTAAATAAGTTAAACTTAACAGCCCGGTTAAAAGTTATGATATTATAACCGTGAGTAATACTGAAATACTCTATTTCGGGAGTAGTATTTTCTAAATATAATTTTTGATGAATCATTTCAATTTCCCATGCTTTATCGTTTTTCCATTTACTTAATCGGTACACCCAAAAAATAGGAGGAACAAAAGGTTCTGAGTTAAAATGAGCAGAAAAATTAATGTCAGGGTGTCCAGCTTGCTTTATATTAAGAGGTAAAGGAATGTTTATAGGAAACCCACCATGAGCTTCGATGCTCCAATTACTTTTGTCTTGAGCAACAAGAAAATTAGAAAAAAGAATAAAGAAAATGATGTAAGTTAACTTCATTAAATCATTTTTATTTACAAAAATAAATAAAAAAAAGCCCCAACATTAGTTGGGGCTTTTTTTTAGATAGAGTGTTAAATTATCCGATAATTTCTTCAGCAGTAAAATGGAAGTTACCTTCTATTTTAGCGTTTTCATCGCTATCAGAACCATGAACTGCATTTGCAGCAATAGATTCAGCATATATTTTTCTAATTGTACCTTCTGCAGCTTCAGCAGGATTTGTAGCACCAATTAATGTTCTAAAATCTTCAACAGCATTATCTTTTTCTAAAATAGCAGCAACGATAGGTCCTGAAGACATATATTCAACTAATTCACCATAAAAAGGTCTTTCTTTGTGTACTTCGTAAAATGCACCAGCTTTCTCTTTTGAAAGTTGAGTGTATTTCATTGCAACGATTTTAAATCCTGCATCGTTAATCATTTTTAAAATTCCACCGATGTAGTTTTTTTCAACTGCATCTGGTTTAATCATTGTAAAAGTTCTGTTCCCAGCCATTTGATATATTTTTTAATGTTTATTCAAAATAATTTAGGTTGCGAAATTATGCAATTTTGATCGCTTAAAACAAGTATTTTTTATGATTTATAATTACCATAAAAAAAGCTTGTAAGTTATTTAAGTTTTTGAAGATCCAATTGAGCATATTTTCTTTTAGCACCATGTTTTAGAGATTTAACAACTTGCAAGTCATCATAACACCAACCACAAATACAAAATATAATTGTAGCTATATATAAATTACTATAAGCTCCAGTTGTAATACCATGAATAAGCATCAATAATTGTAATCCAATGCAAATAATCAATAAAATTTTGTAATAGTTACTTAAAACTATATGTGCCTTTTTAATAAAAACGGGGTGTTTAAACCCAATAAATAACCTTGATGCTTGTAGTAGAGGAAGAGGAAAGCTTAATGCAACCATAATAATTCCATATAATATAGCAGCAGGGGTAAATACGCCTAACAATACAATAATAGCAGCAAAAGCAGTAAGCCAATGATGAATTACTGTTGACCATTGAATTTTATAATATTGCATAAGCGCAATAATTTCAAATAAATACCAAGAGAGAATTGTGGCAGAAGCTATTTGTACAAAAGGTAACTTTATTACTGACTCATCAAATTTAAAAAATAACCGAACGTATTCTGATGGGTTGCCATCAATAAAAGGATAGAGGCCTATCATAAATAACATAAAAAATGCAATAGCTTTAGCAAAGTATAATGATGGTTTTAAAATTATACGGAATTCGCCATTTTTATCTAGTGATTTTGAGCTTTTTCTATAGATTAGTTCGGTATTATTTTTATCATCCAGCTCATTAAAGGCATCATTTTTTGCTATTAGGGGTTGCATACCCATATAGCGTTCAAATAATAATATTAAACTCCACCACAAAAAAAATGTTAAGAAGAATGTAATTAGTGCTATGTTGCTCATAAATATATTTTCGGCAAAAATATATTATTATGCTTGCATAGCAAATTTTATATTAACTAATATTAATTTTTCTCAGCAAGTGATTTTAAATTGTCTTTATAAACTCGTTCTATCAACAATCTTCGTGGGTCAATTGCTGCCTTCACAGGTAAACTATCAAGTGTAAATGTTAAGTTCATTTTTTCTTTATCAAACTTCATTCTTTCTTGATACATCAAAGTAGCATTTTCCTCGTCATCGTAAGCACTATAAAAACCAACATCAACCCATTCATTAAGAGGAAGTTCAATTTCATTACCAATCGTATCAGCTTTTAATTTTTTAGCTTCAATATCAAGTGTAACTTCATATTTATTATTGCTAAGTTTAGTGTAATTAGCTTCCATCAATCTAAAGTCGTACAAGGTAATTTCTTTAAACCAATCGTTAATTAAATAATTTAAAGAGTCTGGAACTTGAGGTTCTAGATGCCTTAAAAAATCTAGTGAAGTAGGGTAGGGAGGGTTTCTGTAACGATATTCCTCTAAAAAGCTTCTCATAGCATTGTTAACCTTATCTTCTCCAATGTAATCTTGAAGCGCATAAAGAATAACACTACCTTTTCCGTAATGAATATGAGTTTGATTCTCTACTTTGTAAAGAGGTAATTCTTTATCAACCTCACTGCTTCTTCCTCTTAAATATCTGTTTAAATCATATTTTAAGAAGTTTTTCATTTTAATATCGTCTTTGGTTGACTTTTTCATCACCATTAACGAAGAATATTCAGCAAAACTTTCAGAAAACATAGTCGCTCCTTGCATTTTAGAACCAACCACTTGATGAGCCCACCATTGATGAGCCATTTCATGAGCAATTACAGCATCAACTACATTATTTTCATCTTCATCCGTTAAATCTATAATAAACCCAATAGATTCAGAATAAGGCATGGTTCCTGGGAATGCTTGAGCAAAACTAGCATATCTTGGGAACTCAATAATACGAGCTTGTTTATGATAATAAGGGCCAAAGTTTGTTATGTAATAATCCAATGAGTTTTGAACTGCATTTTGCATCATTTCAACATTGTAAGGATGTTTTTTATCATAATAAACTTCTATGTCAATGCCATTCCATTTTTTACGAGCTACTTCAAATCTACCCGACATAAAAGCATAGAAGTTTTGAGAAGGATGATCAACTTTATAATGATAATGATTTCTTGAACCTTCTTTCCATTCTTTAGCTAGTGTTCCTGGAGCAATAGCTATTTGATCATCACTTGTTGATATAAATGTTTCAACTTCAACCCAATCAGCCGAGCCATTAGTTAAGTAATTAGACATACAATTAGTAGTGCAATTTTCTTCTAATTCTGGCATTCTTTCTTTCTCAGGTAACCCGAATTTTTTTCTATCATTTTTATCAGAAATCTCATAAGCTTCGTTATAACCAAAACTTGGAAGCACATCAAAATTATTAATGAATGTTCCATTTTCAGCAACACTTAAATTGCTAACATTGTTTTCAAATCCATTTGTAATGTAACTCGATTCGATAATCAAACGCATACTTTTACCAGGTTGTAAAGCTTCATCTAATTTATATATTTGATAACCAAATTTTTCATCATTAAATACTTGCTTTCCATTACGAATGTGAATCTTAGTGTGCCATGATTCATCTATAGTATAATGTAAACTATCAATAGGTAAATTTGAGTTGTTTTTTATAGTAATAACCGATTTTACTAAAACATCTCTTTTCTTTGGGAAAATATCAATATGGTATTTTACTTTAGTGATTTGAGGTTGAATAATTCCTTGGTATTTTTTATATGTTTTTTCATACTCAACTTGTAATTCTTCTTGTTCGTCAGAAGTTTTGTATTTGTTTAGTATTTGTGTATTGTAATAAACATAACCAGCTGTTGAAACCCATAAAATGGTTACAATAGTAAGTCCTAATGCATATTTAGAAGTAATGTGTTTTTTGATAGATTTAATTCTATTTTTAAAATTACCCGCTGTTCCTCTTACCCATAAAAGGCCAGCAATTAATAAGAATAAAATACCAAATAAAATCCAGTACAAATTAAACCAATGAACAGAGGTTAGTGCTGCTCCAAATCCATTTATATCAGAATAGGTAAGAGATGGAGTTGATCCAATTTTTAGCATGTTAGAATCTATATCTAAAATCAAGAATAAAATATCTAACAAAAACAGCACAATAACAGAAACAAAATAACCAATGTATTTGTTGTTGATTAACACTTGGATGAAAATCAGAATCAGCCCCCAAGTAATGTATGTTGGAAGTGAGGAGTAGATGAAATTTTGTAGATATAATCCTATTTCTAGATTGGTATAACCAGTAACTAATTGATAGCAAATTGAAATAACAATTAAAAAGATGTTGATAGTTGAAGCAACAACAATTAATGATGCTGATTTTGCTAATAATGAAATAAATGAATTATGAGGGGTAGCATCAATTACTTCGTTAATATGACTTGCTCTATCTCTCCATATTAATTCACCACTAAAAAAGACTAAAATTATAATTACAAAAATAGCTGAGGCACCATCAATTAAATCCATCATTTTGTAAGTTAATGGGTAAGATTGAAGTCCAAAATATTCAAAACCATTTAATAAATTAGCAATAAGAATAATAGCACTAAAAACAAATAATATTTTAAAAGTGGTACTCTTAATAATACTAGTTAAGTTAACCTTAAAGAAACTGATAAACTGCTTAAATCCAGCTCCCGAATCATAATTTAAACTATATTCAGGTAAAGTTAAATTGGTGTTTTCGTCAGTTTTAACAGAAGCCTTAAGTTTTTTAGATTTTTTGTTTTTAGTTGTAAATGAGAATGAAAAATAAGATGCTAAAAGAATTAATGTTCCTAAGCCCAACCATATTATTCTATTCATTAAAAGTAAACCTGAGAAACTAACAGAAACAGTATTTTTTTCAATTGGAGTAAAGTATTTAGTATCAATACTAAAAGCTCTAATTCCGAATGTATCAGCTAAGGCTCCAATGGTTTCATTGTCAATGTCAGATAATAAAGTTCCTGAAATAATATATCCAATAATTATAACTAATGCTCCTACAAAAGAAATTACGGTGCTTTTAAACTTATTGGCTAAAGCAAAAATTATAGTACCCGCAAAAAACATGTTGGGTAAAATAAAAAGTAGGTAGTTGTTTATAAATGTTGAGAATTGAAAAGGTCCAATTCTGTCGGCACTAATCCAATCAAATTTCGGGCCTAATTCAGCACCTAAAAGGAAACCAAAAAATACCCCAAGTAAAGGGATTGTAGCTAATATTAAAGCCCCAAAAAAACGCCCAAAAAAGTAAGAAGCTTTATTTATTGGTGTGCTAAATAATATTTCACTAAAATTATTATCATAATCCTTTAATGCTGAAGTATTAAAGAAAGCAGCAGCAATTAATAATCCAAAAATAGAGAGGATAGCCACATAATTGGTGATAACATAAGGAGAATTTTTGTAAACGTTTCCTACTGTTCCTCCAATTACTACATTATCGCTAACTACAGCCATAAATACTAGTAATGCCATTACAAAAAAGAAAATGTAAATCATTGGTTTTCTAATGGCTGAATCTATTTCAAGTTTTAAAAACTCTAAAAACATATCGTTATATTATTTGTGTTGTATGAATATAAATGGGTTTAAATCAAGATTGTAAATTCACTTTCGTAAAAAATACATCTTCTAGGTTTGGCTCTACATTTTCAAAACCAGAACCAGGATTGGCATCAGCAAAAACATGAATAATTGGTTTTCCAGCAACCATTTTATCAGAAATCACATTAAAATTGGTTTTATAATCAGCAACTTCACTTCGTTCTATTGATTTTTGCCAAACTTTACCTCTTAACTCATCAATAACCGTAATAGGAGAACCCTGATAAACAATCTTCCCTAAATTCATAATAGCCATATTTGAGCATAATTCTCTTACATCATCAACAATGTGAGTAGATAAAATAATAATTACTTCTTGACCTACATCTGCTAATAAGTTATGAAAACGATTTCTTTCTCCCGGATCTAAACCAGCAGTTGGCTCATCAACTATAATTAATTGAGGCTTTCCGATAAGAGCTTGAGCAATTCCTATACGCTGTTTCATACCTCCAGAGAATCCTTTAACACTTTGGCTTCTTTTTTCATAAAGGTTTACTTTGTTCAATAGATAATTTACAATTTCTTTACGTTCTTTACCATTTGTAATACCTTTTAAAACTGCAACGTGATCTAGCAATTGTTCTGCAGTAATTTTTGGATAAACACCAAACTCTTGAGGTAAATAACCTAACGTTTTTCTTAATTCGGTAGGGTTTTTAAAAACATCAATATCATTTAACATTACAGAACCACCATCAGCTTCTTGTAATGTTGCTAATGTTCTCATTAAAGAAGATTTACCAGCACCATTTGGACCTAATAATCCAAACATTCCGTTTGTAATTTCTATGTTAACGTTATCTAATGCTTTTACACCGTTAGGGTATGTTTTTGTTAAGTTTTCTATTTTTAATATAGCCATAGTAGTATAATTTATTAACCAAATATAGATTAAGGACGAACAGCTATCGCTAAAAGTTACACTAGTGGTTTATTTGATAGTTAAACGGTTTGATTAACTTTGAGCTATAATGCAATTAGAAGATTTAAATAAAGAGGTAGTATTTACTACAAGTAGAAGCGGCGGTTCTGGAGGGCAGAATGTAAATAAGGTATCTACGAAAGTTGATTTATTTTTTGACGTTCTTAATACTTCTTTATTGACTGAAAGGAAAAAAGAAATTGTTTTAAAGAAATTAAGCAATAGAATTAATAATGAAGGGATTTTTCATTTGCAATGCGATGAAACTAGGAGTCAGTTGCAAAACAAAGAAGTTGCAATTAAACGATGTTTCGAATTAATTCAAAAAGCACTAGAACCAGTTAAAATTAGAAGGAATACAAAACCAACTAAAGGTTCCGTAAAAAGGCGTTTGGATGGAAAAAAGAAACATTCTGCTAAAAAGCAGAATAGAAATTTTAAAATTGGAGATTGATATGTACTTTGAACAATGCTTATTTGTAATTTTGTAACATGAAAATTCCATTTTTTAAATATCAAGGAACAGGTAACGATTTTGTGATGATAGATAATCGAATAAATTTGTTTGATAAAACTAACATTTCTGCAATTCAACACCTTTGTGACCGTAGATTTGGAATAGGTTCTGATGGATTAATTCTAATTGAGAATTTACCAGATTTTGATTTCAATATGGTGTTTTTTAACCCTGATGGAAGTCAAAGTTTTTGTGGTAACGGGAGCCGTTGTGCTGTTGCTTTCGCAAAGTTTTTGGGAATAATCGACAATCAAGCTTACTTCAATTCAACTGATGGAGAGCACGAAGCATGGGTGAGTGCAAATGGAGATATTAGCCTTAAAATGCATGATGTTAAATTGATAGAAAAAGGCGATGGATATTATTTTATTAATACCGGCTCACCTCATTATATTAAAGAAGAAACTAATTTAAAAGAATTAGATGTTGTATCTGAGGGAAGAGAAATTCGCTACAATGATAGATTCAAAGAAGAAGGAACGAATGTAAATTTTGTAAAATACAATCAAGAAAGTTTAGATATTAGAACTTACGAGAGAGGTGTAGAAGGAGAAACCTTATCATGTGGAACGGGTGTTACTGCAGCTGCATTAAGTTGGGCAGATAAATTTAAACTTTCTGCTGGAAAAGTTGATGTAAATGCACAAGGCGGAAAGTTGAGTGTTGGTTTTAAAAGAAATGAAAACGGGTTTAATGATATTTGGTTGATTGGTCCAGCTCAATATGTTTTTAAAGGAGAAATAGAAGTTTGATGAGTACATATAAAATTGAAATATCAAAATCAATAACTCTTAATGATTTAAATGAGAGTTTTGGCATATTTGTATATCGAGCTACTCGTATTCCTCCACATTTAGGATTGTTTATAGATGGAAAGGTTTATGACATAACTGCTGTTGGTCCAACTTTAGGATTAGATTTAAATTCTTTTTACAATACGGCTGTTAAGCGTAAAATGGAAGTTCTTTTTATTGGACTAAACGATGTTAAAATGAGTAATCTTTATAATCTGGAAAGCAGAATTGAAGCGTCAGTTATGAAGCATCAAATGGTAAGTGAACTTAAGAGTTGTTTAGTTCCAATATTAGAAGTACTGGAAGAAATTTGTTCAATTAAAGCAAGTCAAGTTCATTTTTTCTTTGATTTATATCCTCAACTAAAAAGTAAAAAATTGATAAAGTTTACTTCTCAGTTAGGGTTGAATGCTAAAATTGATAACAACATACTTGAACTAACTACATATACTCAAGAAGATATAAAAGACTGCATTGCAGCATTAGATCGTAAATCTAATTTGGTTTGCTAATTGGCTCACATATTTTTTTACGTTCAGTTCAATCTTCAGATGCTGATTTTATTTTAGCATTAGAAAACAATCCTGCAAATTGGGAAATAAGTGGAACTACAAAACCATTTACTAAAGAAGAGATAATAGCTTTTGTAAGTGAAGAACAAGATATTCACCAGAACAATCAATTTCGTTTTATTATTTGTTTAAATTCAACTCAACAGCCAATAGGGACAATAGATTTGTTTGAATATTATAAACAATTAAATAGGGTAGGAGTTGGAATAATAATTGCCGAAGAATGCGATAGAAAGAAAGGTTATGCTTCGGAAGCACTTCAATTAATAATTAATTACTGTTTTAGTGAACTAAAAATTGTTCATCTTTTTTGTAATATTTTTAAGGATAACAAAAACAGTATTCGTTTATTTGAAAAATATGGTTTTCAATTTAATGAAGAAAGAGAATTGTTTGGAAAACCTGTAAATTATTATGAGTTAAAAAATGATTAAAAAAGTAATCATATCCCTATTGATAATAGGCTTAGCAATAGGTGGGTACATGGGGTACGATATGTATAAGAATGTCTATCAGCCAAACGTAACTATCTCAAAAAACCAAAACAATTATTTTTATATTCATACTGGTTATACTTTTGAGAATGTGGTAAACGATTTGTATGAATATGGCTACATTCTTAATCGAAATTCGTTTGAATGGGTAGCTGAAAAAAAAGCGAATTTTAAGAATAATATAAAACCAGGAAAGTATCGTTTAAAAGACGGAATGAGTAACAATGATTTAATTGATTTGTTGAGATCTGGAACACAAGAGCCTGTAAAAGTTACTTTTAATAATGTAAGGACAACAAAAGAACTTGCCGGTAAAATAACTAGAAATTTAGAGTGTGATAGTGTTGACTTTTACAACCTAATTTCCGATAAAGAATTCACCAAAAAATATGGTTTTAATACGATTACGATTTTAACCTTGTTTTTACCAAACACCTATGAGTTCTATTGGAATACTTCTGCCGAACAGCTGATTAAACGAATGGCTGATGAATACAAAAACTATTGGACAGCCGAACGAAAAGCAAAAGCAAAAAAGTTAAATTTATCACAGTCGGAAGTTGCTATTTTAGCAAGTATAGTGCAGGCAGAACAGTCGGTACATGCTGATGAACGACCAAAAGTAGCTGGATTATATATTAATCGTTTACGATTGGGTATGTTATTACAATCAGATCCTACGGTAGTTTATGGTATTGGCGATTTTTCTATTAATAGAGTATTAACTAAACATTTACAAACGAATCATCCATACAATACATATATGTATAAAGGTTTGCCACCAGGACCAATTAATTTACCAAGTATAAAATCGTTAGATGCTGTTTTAAATTATGAAACCCATAATTATATTTACATGTGCGCTAAAGCCGATTTTAGTGGTTACCATGCTTTTGCAGCTAATTACAATCAGCATATAAATAATGCTCGCCAATACCAACGAGAATTGAATAGAAGAAAGATTTATAATTAATATGGCATAACTCTTGCATAAACCCAACAAAAAATACATTATGAAAAAGCATATAACTATTACTGGATTAGCAATTATTGTAAGCATATCAATCGCTTCGGCACAATCGTGGAAAAAGCTAACCAAAGATGTTGGTAGTAAAGTTGAATCAGTTAAAGGCGGTACCGGTTTGTCGGAAGATGAAGTTGGAGCTGGATTAAAAGAAGCGTTAATTCAAGGGGTAGAAAAAGGTGTTGCTCAGTTGTCGCAGGCAGATGGTTATTTTAAAGACCCTCAAATAAAAATACCAATGCCTGATGAGGCTAAAAAGGTAGAAACAAAACTTAGAAAATTAGGACAAGGAGAAAAGGTTGATGAAGCAATTTTATCGATGAATAGAGCTGCAGAAGATGCTGCTTCAGAAGCTAAAGATTTGTTTGTCGCAGCAATTAAAGCAATGACAATTACCGATGCTATGAATATTTTAAAAGGAAATGACGATGCTGCTACACGTTATTTAAGAAAATCTACTAACACTGAATTAACCGAAAAATTTAGACCAATAATAAAAACTTCTTTAGATAAGGTTGGAGCAACCAAACACTGGGAAACAGTTTTTTCTACTTATAATAAAGTTCCTTTTGTAGATAAAGTAAATCCCGATTTAGAACAGTATGTAACTGAAAAAGCAATTACAGGTTTGTTTATTCAAGTTGCAAAAGAAGAATTACAAATTAGAAAAAATCCTGCAGCTAGGGCTACAGACTTATTGAAAAAAGTATTTGGGAATTAAATCCCCAAATACTTTTCTTGCAACACATTTCTATGATGTGTTTCGTGCCCTGTTATAATAAAGCCAATACTTAATACAGTAAGCTTGTTTTTATTTGCTGTGCCACTTTTTTCAAGCATAGCAGGTGAGAAGTTTTTAAATAAGGCAATTGTCGATTTACGAATAGTTTTGTATTCTTTCATAATCGATTTTAATGTTCTATCATTTGCTTCAGAACCTAAAACAAAATCATCATGGTCAAAGCCAGGTAAATCTTGTTTGTCATTTCTTGCAAAACGTAAAGCACGTTCACAAAAAATACGTTCAGTATCCATAATATGAACTAGTAATTCTTTAATTGTCCATTTTCCTTCCGCATAAGCAGTGTTTGCTTGTTCTTCAGAAATAGTAGAAATGATTTCTTTTGTGGTTTTATAAGAGTTTTTTAATGCAGAAATAAAATCAGCATCTTCAACTAAGTTAATATAGTTGTTAAAATACTCAGCAAAGTTGTGTTTTTTTATGTCGTTCATATTTTGCGTTGTTAGTTAACCAAAATTACAGTTTATATTAGTAATCAGTTTTTCTATAATAGGGATTATTTATAAAAAAAACTTTAATCTTGTAGTTCTTAAAAATAAAAATAGTTGAGAATGGCACAAATTAAATTTGGAACTGACGGTTGGAGAGCAATAATTGCTAAAGATTATACAGTAGATAATGTAGCGAGAGTAGCTTTAGCAACAGCCACTTGGTTAAAACATAATTTTAAAAAACCATCAGTGGTTATTGGTCATGATTGTCGTTTTGCTGGCGAAATGTTTGCTGAAACAACAGCTAAAGTTTTGGCTAATGCAGGTATAAAAGTATACATCGCTAAAGATTTTGTGACTACTCCAATGGTAAGTTTAGGTACATTAAGACAAAAAGCTTCATTAGGAGTTGTGATAACTGCTTCTCACAATCCTCCTTCTTATAATGGATTTAAACTTAAAGGTAGCTTTGGCGGACCATTATTACCAAAAGAAATTCAAGAAGTTGAAGATTTAATTCCAGAAGAAAATAACATTAATTTAGAGATACTAAATTTTGAAAAGTTTATCGAGAATGGAATTATCGAATATATTGATTTAGAAACGATGTATGTGGAACATGTTGAAGCCAACTTCGACATGAATGCTATTCGTAATTCAGATATGAATTTTGCATACGATGCAATGTATGGAGCAGGTCAGAATGTAATGCGTAGATTATTGCCTGAAATCGATTTTTTACATTGTGATTACAATCCTGGTTTTGAAGGTGTAGCTCCTGAGCCAATCCATAGAAACTTAATGGAGTTTTCTGAAATGATTAAGTTGGCTGAAGGTCAAATCAATTGTGGATTAGCTACAGATGGTGATGCAGATAGAATTGGACTTTATGATAGTAATGGTGAATTTGTTGATTCTCACCATATTATTTTGTTACTTATAAAATATTTAGTTGAAGAAAAGAAAATGACTGGGAAGGTTGTTAATGCTTTTTCTGTTACACCTAAGGTTAAAAAGATGTGTGACCATTATGGCTTAGATTACCAAGTAACACAAATAGGATTTAAATATATTGCCGGAGTTATGGTAAATGAAGATGTCTTGTTGGGAGGGGAAGAGTCTGGAGGTATCGCTGTAAAAGGACATATTCCTGAGCGTGATGGAATATGGATGGGCTTAATTATATGGGAATATATGGTTAAATCTGGTAAAACATTAGAAGAATTAATTGAAGAAATGTATCAAATTGTAGGTGGTTTTAAGTTTGAAAGAATTGATTTAAAACTAAAAGAAGCTGATAAACTTCGCATTATGGAAAACTGTAAAAATGATGTTTATAAAGCGTTTGGAGATTTAAAAGTAAATGAAGTTCAGACTATTGATGGCTTTAAATATTTCTTTGATAACGATGAGTGGGTAATGATTCGTCCATCGGGAACAGAACCAGTATTAAGAACTTATGCAGAAGCTGCAACAACAGAAGCTGCTTTTAAAATATTAGAAAAGACACATGCAACTATAAATAAAGCATAGTCTACTTCTTGATAATTATAAATAAAAAGAGGCTTAAACACGTGTTTAAGCCTCTTTTTATTAAAGTTGATTTCTTTTTAAGGTGTTTTAACTGTTGCAGAAATATTTAATGTTGTAACATTAGGTTCTGTATTTGCAGTTATAGAAACTGTTTTGTTTTGTTCTCCTTGCTGTTTTCCAGGACTATAAACTACTTCAATCTCTCCTGTTTCACCTGGAGCAATAGGTTCTTTAGGGTATGTTGGTACTGTACATCCACATGATCCAGAAGCATTCTCAATTACTAAAGGTTCGTTTCCAGTATTTGTAAATTTAAAAACGAAAGTGTTTTTAGAGTCTTGCATAATTTCACCAAAGCTATGGCTAGATTCTGCAAAATTAATACTTGTTGTAGGTCTGTTTGGAGTAGGAGGAGTAATTACTTTTTCAGGCATTATACTGTTGGTAGGTGTTGGTGAAGCAACTATATTACTAGAAGTTTTACCTGTTGATTCGTTTGAGGAATCATGATCCATAATAAAAGTGTCAATAACAAGTGTTAAAGCAATAATTCCTAGCAGTGCAATTTTAATGTTCTCTTTCATTTTTTTAATATTTAATTGTAAACTAATTTTTCCTTTTTAAAAGAATCACTATTTATTTCTTCAATAGCTTTTAAATATGAGTTATTTAAACTATTTGCAATTTGATAATAGGCTGAAGTTCCCCATAAATTTCTTGCAACCAATCCTTTTAAACGTGTCAAAATTAATGTTTTTGAAGTATTAACTTGATCTTCTTTAGGCTCAACTTCATTTTTTTCTGCGTAAACAATAAAGTCATTAAATAATTCTTCTTCAGTATTAAAATTTGAAGAGAAATCTTCAACAGATTTGAATTTTTCTTCTAATCGAGTTCTATTGTTGTCCATATATAATAAGGTAAACTCATTAAATAAACCTTTACGATTTACTTTTCCAAAAAAATCGGAATACATACTTGTATCAATAGGAATAAAAATATCAGGCATAATACCACCGCCACCATAAACAGTTCGTTTACTATTTATAGTTTGATATTTTAATGAGTCAGGAAAACTGATGCTGTCTTCGTTCATTAACTCTCCATGTTCGTATCGTCTTGCTAGTTCATTGTAGTATTCATCTTTTCCATCTTCATACGATCGTTGAATACATCTTCCTGATGGAGTAAAATATCGAGCTACAGTTAATCGAACTGCTGATCCATCAGTTAAGCTGAAAGGTTTTTGCACTAATCCTTTTCCAAAAGATCTTCTTCCAATTACTAATCCTCTATCGTAATCTTGAACTGCACCAGTTACAATTTCTGAAGCCGAAGCAGAGCCTTCGTCAATTAAGATAACTAATTTACCTTTTTCAAAACCTCCAGTAGTTGATGTATAGTATTCTTGCTTTGGACTTTTAGAGCCTTCTGTAAAAACAATTAATTTTTTATCATCCAAAACTTCATCAGCAAGTTGAATTGCGGTTTTTAAGTAGCCACCACCATTTCCACTTAAATCAATAATTAAGTGTTTCATTTTTTGAGCCTGAAGTTTTTTTAAGCCTTCTTTAAATTCTTCGTCTGTATTTTTAGCAAAACGATTTATTTTTATATAGCCTATCTCTGGAGTTGCCATGTATGAGGCATCGACACTAAAAATCGGAATTTCATCCCTAGTAATAGTAAAGTCTAATAATTCTTTATTCATTCTTCTTTGAATACCTACGTTAACTTTTGTTCCTTTTTTACCTCTCAGTTTATCTTGAACATCACTATTTTTTAATCCAATTCCTGCTATACCAATTCCATCAACAGTAATAATTTTATCTCCAGCTATAATTCCAACTTTTTCTGATGGACCTCCAGCTATTGGGGACACAACAATTAAAGTATCTTTTAATATATTGAATTGAATACCAATACCTTCGAAATTACCAACTAAAGGCTCATTCATTTTTTTTAACTCTTCTGAGGGGATATAAACAGAATGAGGGTCTAATTCTTTTAAAACATTAACAATAGCATCTTCAACTAATTTGTTTTCATCAGTTGTATCAACATAAGCATAATTTATATATTGAAGTAATGCATCAAACTTTCGGCCGCCATCTGTTCCATACTGGGCATTAGCTGAATTGGAGTTTAAGATAGAAATTATAAATAAACTTAATATAGGTAGGTATTTCATAATAAATAAATTGATGTACTAACAAATATAGTGATTTTATATGCTGAATAAAGTTAAAAAGTGTTAACACAAATATATCTTAAAGCTTGATTATACTTACTATTTGTTTTTTGGCATGCTAATTGAAATTGAGAAAGTAATTATTAATTTAAAATTATAGGAGGACCAAGTTATGAAAAAGCTAAGTTTAATATTTATCGCAATTTTTGGCGTAATTACTATTATAAGTGCTCATGGTTATAATGGAAGTAATAATTACAATTCTGGTTTAAATTTAAAATTATGGAATCATCACGCTTTCACTGTAGTTTTTGATAACCATACTTTTGCTAAATCGAACCAATTTAACTTAGCAAATATCACACCAGGAGTTCATAATATTCAAGTAATAACTTTAACTCCAAATAAATTTGGAAATGGTGGGTTGAGAAGAGTTCTTTACAGTGGAACAATTAAAATTCCTAAGAATGCAGAAGTTAAAGCTGTTGTTACTAAAAACAGAAGACTTGATTTAAGGATTGTGAAAAATAACAATGTTCATTCAAATGGGAATCATTATAATCAAGGACATCAAGCTTCTTGTGGGTTTGATAATGGCTACAACTGTAGTTGTGATAATTTTGATGACTATGGTCATTCTAGTAATTATGATAATGATTTTAATCCATTTTTTCAAAATTCACCAATGGTAATGTCTGAGCCTAGTTTTAATAATCTTTTAAGACTTGTTAATAATACAAGTTTTGATGCGACAAAATTAATAGTTGTTAAACAAGCTCTAAGAGATAATTATTTTACTACAGAGCAAATTTCAATGCTAATGAATCAGTTTAGTTTTGATTCTCATAAATTAGCTCTAGCTAAAATTGCTTATGAAAAAACGGTAGATAAGCAGAATTATTTCTTAGTTAATGAACAATTTACTTTTAGTAGTTCAGTAGAGAATTTAAATAGTTTTTTATTACAATACGCATAAAAATAAGGGAGGCTCATTTGTCTCCCTTATTTTTTTATGAAAACGAATGTTAACAATTACTTAAATATCAACAAAGTATAATTATAATTTGATTTAAAACTTTTTCAGTTATATTTGTTAATCAATCAAAATAATAAAATATGAAAAAAATAGCATTATTAGCTAAAATTGCATTTGTTGCACTATTAATTTTAGGAATGTCAGCTAACACATTTGCTCAAAAGGGCGAGAAGAAAGCAAAAACAGAGAAGGTTATTGAGAGACCAGGTATTGTTGGTCATGCTGCTACAGATAAGTTTGTAGACTCATCGTTTGATGTTTATGAAAGAAACATAAAATTAACTGAAAAGTTATCGAATGCTGCTGGAAATGCTACTGAAATCAAATCAATAAAAAACGATTTAGAAAATCAAACAAATGAGGTTAAAGGATTATTAGGTCAATCAGCGGATGTTATGAAAGAAGCTAAGACTATTACTCCTAAAACAAATTCTATGAAGGCTGTAAAAGCAATAAATTCAGCTACAAAAGCATTGAATATGACTAAAGAGAATTTCCCTATTCAATTAGAACAAATAAAAAATCAAGAATCTAAATAAAGGATCTTTAAATAATTAAATAATAAATTAAAAAATAGAATTAATGAATTTAAAATTACAATTTACTGGTGTTAAACATTTTGTGAAAGTTGCTCCAGTATGTTTATTACTAATTAGTAATGTTTCTTTTGCTCAAGATGCAGAAGTTAAAGAAGAAAAGAAAGGGAAGGAAAAGAAAGAAAAGGTAGAAAAAGATTCTGGAAAAATTGGAATAGCTGATAAGAAAGCTGAAGCTGTAAAGTATAGAAGAAGTTCACTTCATACTATGATTATTGAAGATGAAAAACTTCCTAAAAAAGACCTCTTATTAAGCACGTTTAACGAAGCTCCATTTCCTGATAAATATAATGATCACACAATTGGAGAAAAATCTTTTAATATTAAGGATTACATTATTGAAAAACCAGTTGTAGAGGGTGAAAAAGCAGAAAAAGAAGATAAAGATTTAAGTCCTGCAATAAGTGAGTATTTTGCAAAAAATAAAGTCGCAAACAAAATTGTTGCAAAATGGTTTGATAGAAGTGAAGCAGGTGGTTTTAAGATGGATTTAATTGGAGAAAGAGGTCTTTATGATGCTTCTGCTCAATCTGCAGCTGTTGCTTCAGGAACTGAAAGAGGAACATCAATGTTAGCTGATGCTGGGGAAGAACTTATACCAAGTACTTTTGTTGTTGTTAATTATTCAAAATTTGTAAGTAACGAAGTTGCTGCTCTAGCTGCTAAGAATATAGCTGTAGCTGCTGCTGCAAAATTACCTGCAATGGCTCAAAATATTGCTATTAAAGGAGCAGAGGCAGTTTATGAAAAAACAAGACAAGGTTATTCAGTATGGACTACTGCTTATCTATATCAATTGGTTTGGAACGATTCTACATCAGCAGTTTTCTATCAATCTTTATGGATGGATGACTCAAATATTGACCCAGCTAAAAAAGAAGCTTTTGATAACACTGATTTATTTCAGTTGAAATTGTTAGGTTTTCAAAAGGCATCATCGTTTATTTCTGGAATGGGTAAAAATGCTCAAGATGAAGATATGATTATTAAAAATGCTACATTAAAATCTATTGATGCTGTTTATGCAAAACTTCAAAGAAAATTTGAACCATTTAGAACAAAAACACCTTTAGTGAGTAGTGACCCATTAGGAGCAAAAATAGGTATGAAAGAAGGCTTAGAAGGAGGAGATAAATATGAGGTTTTAGAACAAATTACTGATGCAGAAGGAAAAGTTTCTTACAAGAGAAAAGGTACAATTTCTGTTGATAAGAAGAAAATTTGGGATAATAGATATGCAGCTGGTGAAGAACCACTAGATGAAGATGGTAATCCTATTGCACCATTAAATAATTTAGAGTATACTCATTTCAAAGGAGGTAAAGGTTATTACCCTGGAATGTTAATTAGACAAATAAATTAAATAGTAATCAATTATAAATTAAATAACAAATCATTATGAAAACAATAATTAATAAGGTAAGTATTTTAACACTATGTTTTCTTGCTTTTTCTTTAGTTTCAAATGCACAAATTAACAAGAAAAAGAAAGCAAATAAAGATACAGAAAATTGGAGATACGAAATAGAATGTGTTGGTATTGGTAAACCAGGAACTAAAGTAGTAAGAGTATGGTCTTATTCTAAAAAAGCTACAATAGCACAAACTCAATCTAAGAAAAATGCTGTGCATGGATTGATTTTTCAGGGGTATGCCGCTGGAGGTCAGGGTTGTACTGCTCAAAAACCATTATCAAACAACCCAGCTGTAGAACAAGAAAAAGAAGATTTTTTTAAAGATTTCTTTGCCGAAGGTGGTAAGTATATGAAATTTGTGTCTATGTCAGGAGATAATGTTCCTACTGTTGTTAAAGTTGGAAAAGAGTATAAAGTTGGTGTAGTTGTAGTTGTTATGACTGATAATTTAAGAAAAGATTTAGAGGCAGCAGGTGTTGTTAGAGGTCTGTCGTCTGGATTTTAATATATAAAAACAAAAAATTATGAAAAAATTAAACTTAACAATCGGTAGTTTTTTGGCTGTAACTATAATAAGTGTTTTATCATTTTCATGCGGAAATCCTCAAAAAAGTATGTCTGGAGCATATACTTATGAAACAGAGTGTATGGGTACAGAAATGGATGGATCACAAACTTTAAAAGCATGGGGAAACGGAAGAAATAGGGAAGATGCAATAGAACAAGCTAAAAAACAAGGTGTAAGTGATGTGCTGTTTAAAGGAATAAGATCTGGTAGAACAGAGTGCAACTCTAAGCCAGTTTTATTTGAAGTAAATATTCGTGAGAAAAAAGAAGATTATTTCAATGCTTTTTTTGCTGATGGTGGACCATACAAAGAATTTATTACAGGAGAAGATGGTTCTGATATGCACTTTACAGTAGTTCAAGGGCGAAAAAAATCTGGAGACCAAGTAACTTATGGTGTAACTATTCGTGTTCAAAGAGCAAAATTAAAAGAAAGAATGATTCAGGATGGAATCATGAAGAAATAATAACTAAATAAAATATAAAATAAAAATTATGAAAAAAGTATTATTAATATGTAGCCTAATTGTTTTAGGAACAACTTTAAGTTTCGGTCAAGCAAAAAAACCAACGTTAATGGTAGTGCCAAGTGATGCTTGGTGTATTAAAAATGGTTATGTAATGGAGTTTGATAATGATGGAACAACTACTAAAATTCCTGATTATAAAAAAGCAATGCAGGAAAATACAGATATACTATTAGTTATCTCCTCAATCAATGATATGATGGCAGAAAGAGGGTTTCCTTTAAAGAATTTAGAGTCTGCGATGAAAACATTAGCTTCAAATGCTGCTGAAGATAACATGAGATCTTCTAAAGAGTCCGGAGCTTCAGTTAATGAAAGTCCAATTGATGCCTTGAAAAAAGTAGCAAAAGCTGATATTATTATTCAACTAACTTGGACTGTTAATACAACAGGGCCTAAAAAATCGATCACTTTTATTTTACAAGGTTTAGATGCTTATACAGATAAACAAATCGCTGGTGCAAATGGAACTGGAGCACCTTCTTTTTCTGCTGAAGTTCCTGTTTTGTTAAAAGAAGCTGTTACTGCTCATATTGATAATTTCAGTGCTAGTCTTCAATCTCACTTTGATGACATGTTTGCTAACGGACGTGAAGTTATTATCAGAATTCAAACTTGGGATTCTTGGGATGGAGATTTAGAAAGTGAAGATTATGGAGATGATGAATTAGGTATTTTGATCGAAGATTGGATGGCAGAAAATACTGTTAAAGGAAGGTTTAGTACTACAGATATGACTGAATCTATGGCTTTATTTGAGCAAGTAAGAATTCCTTTATTTGATGAGAGAGGTAGAGCTCAAGATGCAAGAAGATTTGCTAGCGGATTAAGAAAATGGTTAAAAGCTGATCCTAGACTAATTGAGAGTAAATTAGTAATGAAAGGATTAGGAAGAGCTACTCTTATTTTAGGAGAAAAATAAAAACTAAACAAATATTATTATGAAAAATTTAGGTAAATTATTCTTAGGTCTTTGCATTTTTGCAAGTTCTGTTGGGTTTTCACAAACAGATTCTAAGGATGAAAATAGAATTAGCTTAACAGCTTGGGTTCCTGCAGGAATCGAAAATATGCCAGTAAAAGCTAGAAAAAATTTAGAAAATAAATTAACACAAGTTGTAACCAAAAATGGTTTAGGAGGTAGTCCTTTTAATACTCGTTTTATAATCTCAGCAAATGTTTCCTTAGCTTCTAAGGATATTCTTCCTGGTCCACCACCAATGCATGCATATAATATGGATGTAACTTTATATATTGGTGACGGTTTTGAAGGAACTGTTTTCTCAAGTACTACAATTTCTGTTAAAGGAGTTGGTACTAATGAAACAAAAGCTTTTATGGCTGGGTTAAAACAAATAAAACCAGGAAATCCAGAAATCCAAGCTTTTGTTAAGACTGGTAAAGAAAAAATCATTCAATATTATAAAGATAATTGTGATATGATTATAAAAACAGCTCAATCTAAAGCTGATCAAAATGAATATGATGAAGCTATTTTTATGTTAACAGCCATACCAACAGCTTGTGAAGAATGTTACTCAAAAGCAATGGCTGCAATTCAACCAATTTTCAAAGCTAAAATTGATAATGATTGTAAAGTTAAGTTACAAGAAGCTACGGGTATTTGGAATGCAGCACAAGATATGGCAGCAGCTGAAAAAGCTGGAGCTATTTTAGCTTCGATTAATCCAGATGCATCATGTGCATCACAAGCTAGAACTTTATCAAACAAAATTGCTGCAAAAGTTAAGCAAATTGATGATAGAGAGTGGAAGTACATTGTTAAGGATCAACAACAAGAAAGTGAAAGAATTCAAGCAATTAGAGATATAGGTGTAGCTTATGGTAAAGGGCCGAAAGCTAATGTTACTTATAAATCTCTATGGTAATTTAAACACTTAAATTTATTATTATGAAAAAACTACTAATAGCTGCTTTATTATTTTCAGGTTTAAATATAAAAGCACAACATGATATCAGTACTGATGTGTTAGGATTTGCCTTTTCTAAGTATGGATTAGGTTATGAGTATGCCATTAACAGTAATAATTCTATTGGAATTAACTTTAATATGGCTGCAAAAAATATGTTGTCTGATACAAAAGATATGAATGGTGAAATTGACTATTCAGAAATGAATATCATACCAGAATATAAATACTTTATGACTCCTAATAAAGGAAACGATGGTATTTACATTGGTGTATATGGTAAATATAGAAGTTCATCTTCAAAAGGTGTTGAATATAGCTATTTAGATGTTTTACCGACAACTTCTACTATGACTACTGTTAGTACTGATATTACTTCAACAGGAATATCTTTAGGAGCTATGGCTGGATATAAATGGAAAACTTCAGGAGCTTTATTTATGGAAGCTACTGTTGGTATCGGTAAATTCATAATGAATGATGTAAAGTATAGCAATTCTGAGTTTGAAGATGGAATCAAAGATGGTTTTGGAACAACTTTCAAAACAGAATATAAAGAATTTGATGAAAATAACTATGTTCCATTTTTTGGTAATGAGTTAGGAGTTGATCTTAGATTAGCACTTAAAATTGGAATTAGAATTGGAGGCAAATCTGAATAGATTTTTGCCAATTAAATGTCAAATAAAAACAGCTCTCAATATTTTGAGAGCTGTTTTTGTTTATGATATGTATTCTATTTTATTAATACTCTATATTTAGTTCTTCTAAAACAGATTTAATAGTTATTAATAATTTTTGTTTTTCAACATCAGCTTCATCTATTGCTTCATCTAAATCGAACTTTAGATCTTCTATTTCTTCTTCATTGAACGAAGAGTCATAACTTTCAATAACAGTTAATACTTCAATACATGTCATATAATCTCCTTTTATTGCTTCTTTAACTAAGTCGCTAATAAAATTGCTAGAATCAATTGCTGCTTGCCATAAAATTGAAATAATAAATGGTTTAATTGTTTCAAATTTTGTTTTTGACATTAACCTAATTATTTCAGCTACAACAGATTCATCTTTTAAATCAAAAAGGAGAGAGGAAATATCTTCTTTTATTATTTCATTTTCACTACTAATATATTTATCAAACAAAGGTTCAATAGCTTTTGCATTTCCATGTTTACGGAGTTGTTTTATAGCTGTTGTAATTTTTGTTTTATCAGTACTGTTTAGGTCTTTAAATATATTGTCTAAACGATTGTTTTTTACGTTTCCTTCTTTCATATTTTTGATATAAGAAAAGCTCACTATTTCTAGTGAGCTTTATGGGGTTTAAAACTAATTTTTAATTAGTAATAAATTAATCTTCTAACTTTTGCAATGTATTTTGCTAATCTAATAACTTGTTTAGTATATCCAAATTCATTATCATACCAAACATAAAGAACAATGTTTTTCTTGTCTGTTGAAACAATAGTAGCATTACTATCATAAACAGAGCAACATATATTACCGATAATATCGTTAGAAACTAATTCAGGATCGTTTTCGTATTTTATTTGATTTACTAAGCCCCCTTCTAAAGCAGCTTTTCTAATAATTTCATTTAATTCTTCTACATTAGTTTCTTTAGCAACATTTAAACTTAAAATAGCTAGAGAACCATTTGGAGTAGGAACTCTAACAGCATTTGCAGTTAATTTATCTTTTAAAGAAGGAATTACTTTAGTAACAGCATTTCCAGCACCAGTAGAAGTAATAACCATATTGATAGCAGCAGAACGACCTCTTCTAGGTTTTTTGTGCATGTTATCTAATAAGTTTTGATCATTTGTATAAGCATGAACAGTTTCAATATGACCTTTTACAACTCCTAGTGTATTTTCTATAGTATATAAAATAGGAGAAATAGCGTTAGTTGTACATGAGGCAGCTGAGAAAATGTCATCATTTTCAAGGTCTAGATCACCTTCGTTTATACCGTAGACTACATTTGGTATTTCTTTACCTGGAGCTGTTAATAATACTTTACTAACACCTTTTGCTTTCAAATGTCTCCCTAATTGTTCTTTATTAGTGAAAACTCCTGTGTTATCAATAACTAAAGCATCGTTTATTCCATAGCTTGTATAATCAACATCTTCAGGATTTTTTGCTTCAATAATTTTAACTATTTGTCCATTTATAATTAAAGCTTTATTAACTAAATCTTCTTCAACAGTTCCTTGGAAAAAACCATGTACTGAGTCATTTCTAAGTAAAGCAGCTCTTTTGATAATTTCTTCATCAGAAACAGAACGAGTTACAATTGCTTTTAATCTAAGTTGTTGACCTTTTCCAGCTTGTTTAATTAATTCACGAGCAGCTAAACGACCAATACGACCAAAACCATATAATACAACATCTTTAGGGTTTAGTTGATGAGAATTATCCTCTTTAAAATTAGCTAATTTGTTATTTAAGAAATCAGAAAGAGAAGAGAAATTAGTTTTTTCATTTACCCATTCGCTAGCTAAGCGACCTAAATCAAGTTTTGAAGGTGCTAATTTTAAGTTAATAATTTCTTTAGCTATTTCACAAGTTGTTTGAATATCAACAGGGGCAAAACTTATCGTTTTTGCTTTTTTATGAAGTTTTAAAACTTCCGAGATGCTTACATCAACAAGAGGGTTTCTAAATAAAACTAATTCTATTGACTTTTCATACATTAAGTAACCAATAGAACTAATTAAGCTAACTGCTGATTTTTCATTAGTTACGTATTCTTTTAACTTTGCTTCGTAAGCATTTTGGTTTTGATCTAAAACTTCCATTTTATCCTAAATATGTTTTTAATAATTTACTTTTTGAAGTGTGTCTTAATCTTCGAATTCCTTTTTCTTTTATTTGTCTAACTCGCTCTCTGGTAAGGTTGAATTTTTCTCCTATTTCTTCTAGAGAAAGTGGGTGTTGAATTCCAATTCCAAAAAACAATTTAATTACATCTTGTTCTCTGTCAGTAAGTGTTGCTAATGAACGGTTTATTTCTTTTTGTAAAGATTCGTTCATTAATGCGATGTCTGAATTAGGTGTGTTGTCGTTTGCTAAAACATCTAATAAATTGCCATCTTCATCATCTCTAAAAGGAGCATCAACAGAAATATGGCGTCCTGATATTTTCATTGATTCAGAAACTTTATCCTTATCAATTTCTAATAAGTCTGCTATTTCATAAGGAGATGGTTCTCTTTCGTATTCTTGTTCTAATTGAGAGAACGCTTTATTTATTCGGTTTAAAGAGCCAACTTGATTTAAAGGTAATCTTACAATTCTTGCTTGTTCAGCAATAGCTTGAAGGATAGATTGACGTATCCACCATACTGCATAAGATATAAATTTAAATCCACGAGTTTCATCAAAACGTTGAGCAGCTTTAATTAAACCTAGGTTACCTTCATTTATTAAATCTGGTAATGTTAAACCTTGATTTTGGTATTGTTTAGAAACAGAAACAACAAATCTTAAATTTGCTTTTACTAATTTTTCTAGAGCAACTTGATCCCCTTGTTTTATCTTCTGGGCTAATTCTACTTCGTCTTCAGCTGTTATTAACTCTTCTCTTCCAATTTCTTGCAGGTATTTATCCAAAGATGCGCTATCACGATTTGTAATAGACTTGGTAATTTTTAGTTGTCTCATAGAGATAGTTTAAGTTAATACTGATAGGGTTCGCAAATTTACCGATATTTTTGATTGCTTTTCATTTTTAACTAAAAATAGCATGTTTTTATTTAATTAAAATAGGTTGTCTTTACTGGTAGTTTGAGTGTAGTTTTATATTGTCTCCATAAAAAAAGCAGCAAATATATTTGCTGCTTTTTTAACATAAAATTTAATTAATGTTATAATCCGAATCCATAATATTCTTTCTTTCCATTTTCATATTGACCTTCTAATAATACGCCTCCTTTTATATTTGATAGGGCAGAAGATATTTCTTTTATAGAATTTACTTTTTCGTGGTTAATTTTTGTAATTATAAAACCTTCATTAATACCTATTGATCTTAGTTTTCCATTGTATAGTTGATTTACTTTAACTCCATTAGTTATGTTTAAATTTTTCAACTCTTTTTGACTTAACTCTACAAGTTGAACACCTAATTTCTTAATAATCTCATTTTCTGAATTATTAATAATTTCTTCATCTCCATTAAAGTTTTTTAGTGTAAGATCAATTTCTAATTCTTCATTATCCCTTAATAATACAATCGAAATTTTATCTCCAGGTCTAAACTGACCAATTTGTTCTTGTAGTTCAGGAACATCACTTATTTGTTTATTGCCAATTCTTTTAATAATATCTCCATTTTTAATTCCAGCTTTTGCTGCGGATCCATTTTTTGTTACTCCATTTACATAAACACCAGATAAATCTGAAATATCTATTTTTTTTGCTAAATCTTCATCAATATTAGCAATACTAACACCAATGAATGCACGTTGAACAGTTCCAAATTCTTTTAAATCTCTAACAACTTTTTTGACAATATTAACAGGCACAGCAAATGAATATCCTGTATATGAACCTGTATTTGACTGAATGGCAGTGTTTATTCCAATTAATTCACCATTTGTATTTACAAGAGCCCCTCCGCTGTTACCAGGATTTACTGCTGCATCCGTCTGGATAAATGATTCTATTGCTGAAATCCCAGTATAAGGGTCATTTTTTAATATATTAATATCTCTTCCTTTTGCACTAATAATTCCTGCAGTAACTGTTGAATTAAGGTTAAATGGATTTCCTACTGCAAGCACCCATTCACCAATTTTTATGTCATTTGAATTTCCATACTCAATATAAGGTAAATCAGTACTTTCTATTTTTAGTAATGCAATGTCAGTATTTGGATCACTACCAATAATTTCAGCATTATAAGTTTTTTTATTATTAAGTATAACCTCAATATTATTAGCACCATCAATTACATGATTATTTGTAACAATATACCCATCATTTGAAATCAATACACCCGAACCTGATGATTGAACTGCTCGAGGTGCATAATGTTGAGATCGACCATAAAAGAACTCAAGTAAAGGGTCTGATTGATGTCTAACTTCGGTTTTAGTTTTTATGTGCACAACCGAATTAATGCTCATTTCTGCCGCATATTCAAAATTTGCAAATCCATTTATAGTATTGCTTGAAGTTAATAATGGTTTTATTGGCGGGGTTGATTCGATGTATTTTATTTTTTCTTCTTGGAATAAAGATTTGTAAATAACTACAGATAGAAAACCACTTAAGGTTAATAGGCTAATTAAAGCCAGGGTAGGTTTAATAATTTTTTTCATTTTTACAGATTTTAAATGTTAAACTTATTACAAAGTTTAGCCTCAAAACGTTATCTGTAAAGAGTTTCGTGTATATTTTTTGTTAAAAAATGTTAAGCTTAAAAAATTAGTTGTTAAACATTTTTACAGCTTCATTCCATAAATTATCTGCTGTATTTGGATTTGCAATAATTGAAATAGGTTCTTGTTTTACAGGATGCATAAACTCAATTTTTCGTGCATGTAAACTAATTGAAGCATCTTTATTTGAACGATTAAAACCATACTTTAAATCGCCTTTGATAGGACAATTAATTGCAGATAATTGCACTCTAATTTGATGATGACGTCCTGTATATGGAGTTATTTCCAGTAAAAAAAAGTTGTCAAACTTATGTATTACCTTGTATTTTAATTCAGATTTTTTTGCGTCGCCTTTTTCTTTTATAAAAGCACTAGATTTATTATTTTTTTCGTTTTTCTTTAAGAAATGAATGAGATGAGATTCATTTTTTTCTGGTCGGTTTTTTACTATTGCCCAATAGGTTTTTTGAATTGTCTTTTCTTTAAACATTTTGTTTAACCTTTCAAGAGCTTTACTTGTTTTTGCAAACAAAACAATTCCACTAACAGGTCTGTCAATACGATGAATAGTTCCCAAGTAAACATCGCCTGGCTTATTGTATTTTATTTTGATATATTTTTTTACAATTTCGTTTAGGGGGATATCTCCAGTTTTGTCTCCTTGAACAATATCAGATGACCTTTTATTAATTGCAATTATATGATTGTCTTCATATAGTATTTCAAGATTTTCAAGTGTTGTCATCAAATAAATAATCGTTAGTGGCTCTGTTCTTTATCATGAACAAAGTTAATTCGAATATTTCGGGATATTTCAGGTTTAAATAATTTTCTATCTTTAATACTTAATTTTTCTTGATAGGTTCCTAGATTTGGAATTTCAGCAACTAAGTTGTATTGCCCCGGAGGTAAAATCATTATGTAGCTACCTTTTTTATTGCTATCATAAATACCTTGTAAATCTCCTGTTTCAGTATTAAAAACTTCAATATGAATAGAATTCGTTAATATAGTTGAATCAGCATTTAAAACATAGCCTTTAATTGTTGATAATTGAGCAGGAGTTTCTTCAAAATTTATTTTATAAATGTCATAGTCTCCATAAGAATCGTTTCTAATTGCAGCTACATAAGCAAATTTTTTATCGTTTGTAAAACAAATGTTATAGTCATCAATAGGAGTGTTTATTGGGTAACCAATATTTGTTGGAGAAGACCATTCGTTTGTTTCTTCATTCAAAGTAGATTTAAAAATATCGTAACCTCCCATACTGTTAAATCCATCAGAAGCAAAATATAAAGTTTTACCATTATCAGTTAAATAAGGGTAGTTTTCATTATAGAGAGAGTTTATATTTGAGCTTAAATTTAAAGCTTCACCCCATTTTCCGTTAGGAAGCTTTTTACAGATGTATAAATCATAACCACCAGTACCACCAGTTCTATCGCTACTAAATATCAATGTGCTTTCATCGTTTGTTATCGTTGCAGCATTTTGATTGCTAGCTTTATTATTAATGCTTTTACTTTTAATTTCTTCTGATTTTTTAAAAGAAGATTTACTTTTTCTAGAAATATGAAGTATATTTTTATTGTCAGGGTTGTTTAAGTAATAAAATATTTTTTCACCATCTTCCGAAACTCCAGCAGTAAATTCATTCCCATAAGAATTAGGGAACCCCACAGAACGTGTTTTGCTCCATTTTTCATATTTATATTTTGCAGTATAAATATCTGATGTATAATAACCTTCCATATCATAAATCCTTCCAGTAGTGCCTTCTCTTCTTGTAGTAAAGTGGAGTAAGGACTCATTATCAGTAATGTATGGTAAATAATCTTTTCCTTTAGAATTAATTCGATCACCAATGTTTTCAAAGTTTACATTCACTGGATTGTTAACTAATTTTTTAGCATTTAAACACATTTCAATAAGTCGATTTGACTCATTGATTAATTTTTCATCTTTGCTAAGTGCTATAAATTTTTTGAAGTAAGAAATTGATTTATCAAATCGGAGAGTAAAGTGGTAACCTTTTGCTAAATGAAACCATACTTCATCAGGACAATTCTTATTCGAAGCTATTTTTTCTAAAGTTTTTATACCGTCATCATATTGATGAGTATTTATCAAGCAAACTCCAAAATAGAAAGTGTTTTTTAAATCTTTAAGATTTTTTTTATGTAGACTTCTATAAATTTCTAATGCTTTTACATAATTCCCAGAATTATATAGTTTTGAAGCATTTTCAGGTAGTTCATAATGAAGTTTTTGGGCATGTAAATTATACCCACATGCAATAAAAAAACCTATAAAAAAAAGAAGTAAACTTTTCTTCATAGGTTAAATTTAAAAAATTGTTTTGATTTACAACAAAAAGTTTTAAAAGTCTTTGACTTTAAACTTTTGTCAAAATTTAATATTGTTCTTTATCATTAGGAAAGTCTAGTGTTTTTACATCTTTAATATAGTTTTCTACCGACCCTTTTATTTCTTCATAAAGGTTGTTGTATCTTCTTAAAAATCTAGGGCTAAACTCGTGAGTAATACCAAGCATATCGTGCACAACTAAAACTTGACCATCCACACCATTTCCTGCTCCAATACCTATAACTGGTATTTTAACTTCTTGAGCTACTCTTGCTGCTAAGTTAGCTGGTATTTTTTCTAAAACAATTGCAAAACAACCTGCTTCTTCTAGAAGTTTAGCATCTTCAATTAGTTTATCTGCTTCCTCATCTTCTTTAGCTCTAACAACATAAGTTCCATATTTATATATAGATTGAGGCATTAAGCCTAAGTGGCCCATTACAGGAATACCAGCAGATAGTATTCTTTTTACAGATTCTAAAATTTCTTCACCACCTTCAAGTTTTACAGCATGAGCACCAGATTCTTTCATAATTCGAATAGAAGAGGTTAGCGCTTCTTTTGAGTTTCCTTGGTAAGCTCCAAAAGGTAAATCAACAACAACTAATGCTCTCTCTACAGCTCTAATAACAGAAGAAGCATGATAAATCATTTGGTCTAAGGTAATAGGAAGAGTGGTTTCATGTCCTGCCATAACATTAGATGCTGAGTCACCAACTAAAATTATGTCAATGCCTGCGTTATCAATTATTTTTGCCATTGAAAAATCATAGCCTGTAAGCATCGCTATTTTTTCACCTTTTAATTTCATCTCTTGTAAAACGTGAGTTGTAATCCTTTTTACATTGCTTTTGTGAACAGACATAAGTACCTTTTGTTTTAAATATTAAACCGTTTAATTAGCTTATTAACCACTAATAAAATATATATAAGACAAAGCTACAAAATATGTTTGGTTAAATTTAAAATGATAAATTTGTAAGCTAAGATTATTTATTAATAACATGAGAAAAATTACAACATTTACATTTCTAGCTTTATCCTTCTTTTTCTTTTCTTGCGAAACTGAGATTAAAACAAATGCTGAATATAAAGATATGACTGTTGTTTATGGACTGTTAAATCCAAGTGAAACAGATCATTATATTAAAATTAACAAAGGTTTTATTGGTGAAGGTAGTGCTAATGATTTAGCAGCAAATGCATCAAATTATAATTATTCTGAAGGTGAAATATCTGTAAAAGTTGAAGAATATACTTCTTCCAATGTCTTTGTGAAATCTTATTCACTTCAAAGAACATTAAATGAAGTGCCTAAAGAAAATGGTGTTTTTGATAATACTACAAACGTTCTATACAAGTTTACTGAACCTAGTTTAAATTCAAATAATATATTTAAGCTTTCTATATACAACCCTTCCCTAGATAAAGTTATTTCTTCCGAGACAGCAATACCAAAAGGCGCAAAAGTTTCAAGCGCAAGTACTACAGATTTTAACACTTTAAACTTTTTTAATGGTTCTAGCTATACTCCTGAAAACATAAAAGTTAAAGAGGGAGAGAATGTAGGTAGAATAAAAGCCTCTCTTGTTTTTAGTTATATGGAAGTTTATACTAATGGACAAGATTCGGTCGAAAAATCTTTTAGAATATCAATGGGTGAAGAACTTGCTAACTTAAATGATATTGATTTAGAATTTTATTTAACTGGAGATGTCTTTTTTGATGCAATAAGTAACAATGTTGCAGCAAATATTCCTTTCCTTGATTACAGAAGATTAAATAGTTGTAAAATTGAATTGATTTCAGCAGGAGTTGATATGAGTACATATATGAGTGTTAATGCTCCTTCAAATACTTCGTCAGTAGATTTTACAAATATTTCAAATGGGTTAGGTTTATTTTCATCAAGAAATGTTCAATTAGAAAAGTCAAATAGACCTGATTTTGGTGAGACAGGTTACGATGGAAGAATTAATTTAGGAGATGAAACAATTAAAAAGATTTTGACTATGGGGTTGAATTTTTGTAGTCCTCGATCTGCAGGAGCTAATCCTCCTGCACCTATTTGTTGGCAATAATAAATAATTTGATTAAGAACGAGCTTCAACTTAAATATGGGTTGAAGCTTTTTTTATGACTTAATGTCATTGATAATGTCATTAAATAAAGATCTTACTATTAAAACTGCCATATTTTCAATCAAAATCCAATGGCATAAGATTTGACTGTTGCTTAGCAATTAAAAATGTTTACAAATTAAAATTTAAATACAATGGGTAAAATTATTGGAATAGATTTAGGGACAACAAACTCATGTGTTTCTGTAATGGAAGGAAATGAGCCAGTGGTAATTCCTAATGCTGAAGGTAAAAGAACAACACCTTCGATAGTAGCTTTTATTGAAGGAGGAGAAAGAGCTGTAGGTGATCCAGCAAAACGTCAAGCGATTACAAATCCAACTAAAACGATTTCTTCAATAAAACGTTTTATGGGGAACTCTTTCGATCAAGTTGCTGAAGAAATTAAAAGATCATCTTATACGGTAGAAAAAGGTGATAATAATACTCCAAGAGTAAAAATTGATGATAGGTTATATACTCCTCAAGAAATTTCTGCAATGGTTCTTCAAAAAATGAAGAAAACTGCAGAAGATTATTTAGGGCAAACAGTAACTGAAGCTGTAATTACAGTTCCAGCATATTTTAACGATTCTCAAAGACAAGCTACAAAAGAAGCTGGAGAAATTGCAGGTTTAACAGTAAAAAGAATTATTAATGAGCCAACTGCAGCAGCATTAGCTTATGGTCTTGATAAAAAAGATCAAGATATGAAAATAGCAGTTTTTGATTGTGGTGGTGGTACTCATGATGTTTCTGTGTTGGAATTAGGTGATGGTGTTTTTGAAGTGAAATCTACAGATGGAGACACTCACTTAGGTGGAGATGACTTTGATCAAGTAATAATTGATTGGTTAGCTGATGAATTCAATAAAGATGAATCTGTTGATTTACGTAAAGATCCAATGGCTCTTCAACGTTTAAAAGAAGCCGCAGAAAAAGCTAAAATTGAACTTTCAAGTACCACTCAAACAGAAATCAACTTACCATATGTAACAGTAACTGCTGCAGGTCCAAAACACTTAGTAAGAACATTAAGTAGATCTCAATTTGAACAGTTAGCAGATAGTTTAATTAAAAGAACTATTGAGCCTTGTAAATCAGCATTAAAAAATGCAGGTTACTCAACAAGTGATATTGATGAAATAATATTGGTAGGAGGTTCAACAAGAATTCCAGCAGTTCAAGATGCTGTGAAAAAATTCTTTGGAAAAGAGCCAAGTAAAGGAGTAAATCCTGATGAAGTTGTTGCGATTGGTGCAGCTATTCAAGGAGGAGTTTTAACAGGAGAAGTTAAGGATGTTTTATTATTAGATGTTACACCATTATCATTGGGTATTGAAACAATGGGAGGAGTAATGACTAAATTAATTGAGGCAAACACAACTATACCGTCTAAAAAATCCGAAACATTCTCAACAGCTTCCGACAATCAACCTGCAGTGGATATACATGTGCTGCAAGGAGAGAGACCAATGGCTAATGACAATAAATCATTAGGTAGATTTCAATTAACAGATATTCCACCAGCACCAAGAGGAGTTCCTCAAATTGAAGTGACATTTGATATTGATGCTAATGGTTTGATGAATATTTCTGCAAAGGATAAAGCTACAGGGAAAGAGCAAAGTATAAGAATAGAAGCTTCATCTGGACTAAGCGATGATGAAATTGCTAAAATGAAACGTGAAGCAGAGGAAAATGCTGAGGCCGATAAATTAGCAAAAGAAAATGCAGATACAGTTAATCAAGCTGATAGTTTGATTTTCCAAACAGAAAAGCAATTGAAAGAATATGGAGATAAAATTCCTGCAGATAAAAAGCAACCAATTGAAGATGCTTTAGCTGAGTTGAAAAAATCACATGAAGCTAAAGATTTGGAAGCAATGAAAGCTGGAATAGAAAAGTTAAATACTGTTTTTCAAGCTGCATCTCAAGAAATGTATAGTGCACAACAAGAAGGAGCGCAAGCAGATGCAGGGGCAGAGAATGCTTCCGGTGGAGATGATGAAGTAACAGATGTTGACTTTGAAGAAGTAACTGAAGAAAAGAAGTAATAAACAGTTTCTTTTAATCAAGAAAAAAGCCGGAGTTTATACTCCGGCTTTTTTATTTGTTTTTTATTACCTAATTAAAGTTACGGAACCATGATGAGTCTCTTCTCCATTAGTTGTTGTAACAGTGGCAATAAAATAATAAGTTCCTTCAGGTACTTCTGTTCCTGAGTTTGTACGACCATTCCAACCTTCATTTAATTGATTGGATTCAAAAATTAATTGTCCCCATCTATTATAGATTTTAAATTGTAAAGATGTTATTCCTACACCTGTAATATTGAATTGGTCATTATAACCATCAATATTAGGCGTAAACACAGTTGGAATAATGACATTAGGCTCAATTGGAGTAACTGTTTGTGAACAAGATGTAACATCTATATCCATAGTAGTATTAGTAGCACATCCAGAACCAGAAGGTGTAAATGTGTAAGTAATTGTGCCAGCAGTAGCAGTTGAAATAACTGCATCCCAAGTTCCATTAACACCATTATTAGAAGTAGTAGGAAGAATGTCTGGAGTATCACCAATACAATATGGTCCAAGTTGAGTAAAAGTAGGAAGGATAGAAGATGTAACATCTATATCCATAGTTGTGTTAGTAGCACATCCCGAGCCAGAAGGAGTAAATGTATAAGTAATTGTTCCCGCAGTAGCAGTTGAAATAACTGCACCCCAAGTTCCATTAACACCATTATTAGAAGTAGTAGGAAGAACATCTGGAGTATCACCAATACAATATGGTCCAAGTTGAGTAAAAGTAGGAATGATAGAAGATGTAACATCTATATCCATAGTTGTGTTAGTAGCACATCCCGAGCCAGAAGGAGTAAATGTATAAGTAATTGTTCCCGCAGTAGCAGTTGAAATAACTGCACCCCAAGTTCCATTAACACCATTATTAGAAGTAGTAGGAAGAACATCAGGAGTATCACCAATACAATAAGGACCAAGTTGGGTAAAAGTAGGAGTGATAGAAGATGTAACATCTATATCCATAGTTGTGTTAGTAGCACATCCAGATCCCGAAGGAGTAAATGTGTAAGTAATACTGCCAGCAGCGGCAGTTGAAATTGCGGCATCCCAAGTTCCATTAACACCATTATTAGAAGTAGTAGGAAGAACATCAGAAGTATCACCAATACAATAAGGACCAAGTTGAGTAAAAGTAGGAGTGATAGAAGATGTAACATTTATATCCATAGTTGTGTTAGTAGCACATCCCGATCCAGAAGGAGTAAATGTATAAGTAATACTGCCAGCAGCGGCAGTTGAAATTGCGGCATCCCAAGTTCCATTAACACCATTATTAGAAGTAGTAGGAAGTACATCTGGAGTATCACCAATACAATAAGGACCAAGTTGGGTAAAAGTAGGAGTGATAGAAGATGTAACATCTATATCCATAGTTGTGTTAGTAGCACATCCAGATCCCGAAGGAGTAAATGTGTAAGTAATCGTTCCAGCAGCAGCAGTTGAAATAGCAGCATCCCAAGAACCAGAAACACCATTATTAGAAGTAGTAGGAAGAACATCAGGAGTATCACCAATACAATAAGGACCAAGTTGAGTAAAAGTAGGAGTTGTTAAAGATTGAACATGAATCGTAATCGTGTCAGTATTTTGACATAAATTATTATCTGTACCTATAACTGTATATAGTTGTGTGTTTGAAGGAGCAAAAATTATACTATCAGAAACAGAGTTGTCCCAATTGTAGTTGATTGCACCACTACCAAACAATATAATACTATCTCCACTACAAATAGTTGTGTCAGTTGCATTTGCGATAACTGAAGGCAGAGGATTAACTGTAATGAAATTAGGAATGTATAAAGAATCAGAGCCACTAGAATTAGTTGAAACAAGAGCAACATCAAAATTTCCAGCTGTATTGTAACAAATATTTAATGGGTTTTCTTGAGAACTTGTTAATGAATCGGAGCCAAAGAAATACCATTTCCAGCTAGTAGGCGAATTTGTACTTAAATCAGTAAAATCAATACAAGAACCTATACATAATGTAGAGTCAGAAGATTGAAAACTACTAACAGGTGGAGTTCCACAAGCGTTAATAGTAACATTTACAGGTATTGTAAAATTACCTGGACAAGATTTTACATAATAAGTTGTATTTGAAGAGAGTGAAGGAGTTGTGAAGTTTGCACCCGTCTCTAATAAGTTTCCATTAAATTCAGCATCATACCATTCTATAGTGATGCCAGCTGGAGATGTTCCTGTAATTGTAGCAGTTAAACTTGCGGATGTATTTGGACAAATTCCAACATCACTTGCAGTTATGTCAAAGGATGTTAATGTACCAATTTCTGTTATTCCATTACCACCATTTGTAGCTCCATTAGGAGGGAAGTTAGAAACATAAGGAGCATCAGAAATACCGTTAATACCTGCAATAATATTCATTGTTGGAGAACCTGCAGAAATTGAAATATATCCACCACCACCACTACCACCAGGTCCTTCGCCTTCATCTTTAGTAGCAAATAAACCAGCAGTAAGTATTTGATTACCGCCATTACCACCATTAGCAATGATTTGTCCTGTTAATGAAACAGTAGATGTAGTTTGTATAAGAATAGTTCCTCCAGCACCACCGCCACCAGCACCATCTTTTCCTGCTAATTGACCTATTGTTGCATTACCAAAAGAGTTTCCTCCATCTTCACCATTAGAGATTATATCACCATCTCCAGAAACAGTATTAAATGTCTTTAAAAAAATCATTCCTCCAGCATTTCCTCCATATCCAGCTTGGTTATCATTTCCTTCGCCAGCACCACCAGCGCCCCCCATAAATATTTTTCCTGTAGAATAATCTAATGGACGTCCACCTAAACCTCCAACAGCTTCTCTTTTTGAACTTCCCCAGCTAGGGTCTCCTGGAGGAACTGTTAAAACATTTTGATTATTTTGTAAGAATGAATAACCACCTCGTCCACCACCAGAAGAAACAGTTGATGAATTTAGTCCAGTAATTGTATTTTCCATGTCCCATGCTTGAATATAATTAGCAGACGAAATATCTGGATTTCCAACACCATTATTCCAAATATTAATATTACCCGCGTTTGCACCACCACCACCACCGGCATTATGAGCATTTGCACCACCACCACCATTTGCAGCAGCACCTCTGTTAAATTTTCGGTTGTTGAAATTAGCAGCATCACCAGCTATTCCTTCTCCTTTTTCAGCACCTTCAACTCTACTTGCATCAGCATATCTATCACTTCCTGAAATAACAAGAGTTGGATCATATGCGATACCACCTCTAAATCCTAATTCCGAAACATCAATTTTACCAGGAGCATTTATAATAGTGTTTCCAAGTACTTCAATTGCTAATATTCCACCAGAAATACCATCCCATGGAGTTGTTGTAAGTATTCCTCCAGGATTTATTGTCAAAGTATTGTATCTTGGAACTCTTATAACTAATACATTTCCAGCAGAGGTATAATTATTTGTTAAACCACAATCAAAATTTAATGTGGTTGAATTAGGGACGCTTTCCACCTGAACAAATTCATAATTACCACAATTATTATAATTAGTAATTCTTCCCCAATCAGGTGTTTGTCCCGGATGAGCCATATCGATAATTGATACACCTTGAACTTGTATAATCATTACTAAATCTCCAGAAGTAATGTTGCTAGAAAAGTTACTGTTAAGAGCACTGTTGTTAACAGTTATTGAAGTGTCTCCTGCATTTGCATCTGCAGTTAAAAAGGTATAAGCATTTACAAAGGCGGTAGAACTAAATACTGGATCACCGTCTTTTCCTCGTTGAGCATGTAATGTACTTAAAATAAAAAGTGAGCAAATTAAAAATATATTTTTCATTATAGATTGAAGTATAGTTAGCAATAAGACACTAAAAATAGGTCTAAGGTTGCATATTTATGCAGTGTGAAAATAATATTTTTAGTTGAGTAGAAAAAATGAAAAACTACATTGTTTAATTAACAGTAGTAAAATCATTTTTACCTAACTGATTAAGTAGTTTTCCATGACTGTATAATGCACTAAGAAAAGACTTGCCTGCATGGTAAGGTATGTTATATTCTTTGGCAGTTTTACTTACAATATTAGACAGTTTACGGTAATGTACATGACAAATATTAGGAAATAAGTGGTGTTCAATTTGAAAATTTAATCCTCCAACATACCAAGATAATAGCCTATTCTTTTTAGCAAAATTTGCTGTAGTTTTTAGCTGATGTACAATAAAATTATCTTTCATTTTACCTTCATTATCAGGCAAAGGAAAAGTTGTTTCTCCAACCACATGCGCTGCTTGAAAAACTGTAGATAAAATTAAACTTGAAACATAATGCATGGCTATAAAGAAAATAATTGTAAGCCACCATGCTTGAGATGAGAAGATTAATGGAAGAACTATCATATATAAAACATAGAATATTTTAGCTCCAACCAATCGCCAATAAGCTTGTTTATATGATATGCCTTGAGTTTTTATTAAATCTTTCTGTTTATATCGACTTAACTGTAAAAAGTCTTTTTTTAATAACCATGAGATTGTAAGTAATCCATAAAAGAACCAAGCGTAAATATGTTGTAATCGATGTATTTTGTATCTTTTTTGATGAAATGATAAACGCATCAATCCTCCAGAATCTATATCTTCATCATGGTCATGAACATTTGTGTAGGTATGATGCAATACATTATGTTGAATTTTCCAATTTACAGCACTTCCTCCAACTAAATTAATGAGGTAACCTAAATACTTATTTACATTTTGATTTTTAGAGTAAGCTCCATGATTAGCATCATGCATTACTGAAAAACCAATCCCAGTCATACCAAAAGCCATAATAATCCATAAGCCTAAAACTAGCCATGGGTTTGTAAAAACATTAAATAAAATTAAAAAATAAGGGACAAAATACATACTAACCATTGCAATAGTTTTCAAAACCATACTTGCATTTCCGTATTTGCTAATGTTGTTTTCTTTGAAATATAAATTGATACGTTTACGTAGTTCTTTTACAAATTCAGGTTGATCTGTATTGTTGTAGTTGATAGTCTTAAATTCCATAAAAATCACTTAAGTAGATATGTAAAATTACTACTAAAAGCTGATAAATATGTTCTTTATGTTTTTTAGATTGAATTTCTATATTTTTCAGAAAGCAGAGATTCTTCCTTAATAGCTTGTTTAAGTAGCTCATTATCTTTGTTGTAAGATAAAAGGCTAAAAACATCTTCAACAGAAATGTCGTTTGGATTTCTTTCAATTAATGTTAAATTATCACCATTTTTAACTTCACCTTCTTCTATAATTCTAACGTAAAATCCAGAATAAGAAGATTGAATAAAATCTTTTAATATTTTTTGATTTTTGAAGCGTAGGCCTAATTTAAAACAGGGTTGACGAGGTTCGGAAACCTGAATAATTGCAGAGCCAATTTTAAAAGTATCACCAATTCTAATATTAGTTTCTTCAAAATTATCTATTGTAATATTTTCTCCAAACATTCCAAATTTCCAATCTAAATTAGGGTAGAGTTCTTTAAAATGAGCATAATGTGAGGCAGAATAGAAGTAACAAGCTTTATGTTCACCTCCATGATCTTTTCTGTCAATTACGCTATCATTATTAACATCATTTTTACCTAAATAAATAGAACTAGAAACAGGTGTTTTATAAATACCTGTTTCTAGTTTTTCACCATTCCACTCTATAGTAGTTGGCTTGGCTATATTTGTTGAAACAACTTTCAAAAAATATAATGTTATAGGCTAGCTAAAGCTTTTTCGTAATTTGGTTCTTCAACTGTTTCAGTAACTTGTTCAGTATAGATAATATTACCTTCTTCGTTGATAATTAAAACACATCTTGAATTTAATCCTGCTAAGGGACCATCCAAAATTTCTAATCCATAATCTTTACCAAATTGTCCTGTTTTAAAATCTGAAAGCATGATTACATTTTCTATTCCTTCTGCTCCACAAAAACGCTTTTGAGCAAAAGGTAAATCTCTAGAAATGCATAATACTTTTGTGTTTGCTAGATTTGAAGCTTCTTTATTGAAATTACGAACTGATGATGCACAAGTTCCAGTATCTATACTCGGAAAAATATTTAATATCAATTTTTCTCCTTTAAAATCATTTAATGATTTTGTAGATAAATCTTCAGCTACTAAATTAAAATCTTTTGCAATAGAACCAATAGCAGGTAATTCTCCGCTAGTGTTTATTTCGTTTCCTTTTAAGGTGATTTTTGACATTTTATTTTGGTTTTAAGTTTTTTACAAACTTACTTTTTTACTGTATGCAAAGAAGCTATTAAGTAACTTTATTTTGAGCTATAATAATTAAATCAGTAATAGTTTGATTTTTATTTTGTGTTACTACACGATCTAATTCTAATATTTCAAAATTGTTTAGCTTTAAAGCTTTTTCTATGTATGATGCTTCATGAAAGTTCATATACATTTCATCACCATTGCTTCCTTTTCTATAGCCAGATTTTTTATTGTCATCTTCAATAGTACTGAGATAGAGAATACCATTAGGATTTAAAATTAATGAACTGTCTTTAATAAATTGGATTGCTTCTTTTTTTGAAAGGTAAGGAAACCCAAAACCACAAATAATAGCATCAAAATTTGTGTTTAATTGAGAGATATTTTTACAGTCTAAAAGTTGAAAATGAGCGCTTGGGTTGTTCTTTTTAGCTAAATCTAACATATTTGGAGCTAAATCGGTTGCTAGAATATTGATATTAGGTCTTTTTTGTAAAATGTAATTTGTTAGATTGCCTGGACCACAAGCTAATTCTAGAACTTTTGCATTTTCATTAATGATGTTGTTACATAGTATATCTAATGATTTATGGTATAAACTAACATCCATAAATTTCTCTTGGTAAATATTTGCATATTTATCAAAGAGCAGGACTGTTTTTTTTGTGTTACTCATTAATTATTATTTCTACTTCTATAAACTTACTTACAGGAGTATTACTTGTTTTGGCTACACTTTTGATTGGTACTAATACATTCGTTTCTGGAAAGTAAGTCGCTATACAACCTTTAGCTATATTGTATTCTATAATTTTAAAATTGTGAGCAATTCGTTCTTCATTTTTAAACACACTTTTTAAATCTACTTGTTGTAATTGTTTTAAACCCTTGGCTTTCATATCTTGCTTATTCATTAAAACTACACGCCTTTCATTAATAATGCCACGGTAACGGTCATTCATACCATAAATCGTTGTATTGTATTGATCGTGTGTTCTAATCGTCATCATAATAAAATTGCCATCAGCTACTTTACGTTTTGGTATTGGGTTAATGGTAAACTTGGCTTTTCCATTTTCTGTGGTAAACTTTCTATTTCTCGCACCATTTGGTAAATAAAAACCCGCAGGGTTCTTTACTTTTTCGTTAAAGTTATCAAATCCAGCAATGGTAGCAGCAATGTGGTCACGAACTTCACTGTAATCATCTACCATGTATTGCCAATTAATGCTGCTATTATTAAACGTAGCACTTGCAATTCCTCCAATAATAGCGTGTTCGCTTAATAGGTGAGGAGAAGCTGGATTAAAGCTTCCTTTGCTTCGGTGTACAACACCCATTGAATTTTCTACGGTTAAAAATTGTTTACCGCTTTTTTGGATGTCCGTTTCAGAACGAGAAATACATGGTAAAATTAAAGCCTCATTCCCGGTTACCAAATGTGAACGATTTAATTTAGTAGAAACTTGAACAGTTAAGTCACAATTCTGAACAGCTTTTCCTGTAAAATCACTATCTGGTGTTGCAGAAATAAAATTACCACCCAGTGCCATAAACAATTTAATTTTACCTTGGTTCATGGCTTCAATACTCTCGACGGCATCATATCCATGTTCTCTTGGAGTTTTAATATTAAAGTGTTGATCCATTGCTGCTAAAAAATCTTCCTTAGGCTTTTCCCAAATCCCCATTGTTCTGTCTCCTTGAACATTACTGTGTCCTCGAACAGGACATGTTCCAGCTCCTGGTTTTCCTATGCTACCTTTGGCTAATAAAATGTTTACTACTTCTCTGATATTATTAACTCCGTTTTCGTGTTGAGTTAAACCCATTGCCCAACAAATGATAATTTTTTTGTTTTCAATTAAAAGTTGAGCAAATTGTTTAATTTTTTCTTCGGGAATACCACTTTCAGCAACAGCTTCATTATAATCAATGTTTTTTAAATCCGCTAAAAATGAATCGTAATCCTCTGTAAATTCATTAATAAATTCTAGGTCAAAAACGCTTCCTGGATTTTTTTGCTCTTGTTGATACATTAAAAATAAGGTAGCTTTTAATAAAGCAACATCACCATTAATTTTTACTTGCAAGTAAATATCGGTTAATTGTTCTCCTCCTTTAATTATTGATAAAGGATTTTGCGGGTCAATGAAAACATTACTTCCAGCTTCGGGAATAGGATTAACACTAACTATTTTCCCTCCGTTTTGTTTACACTTTTCTAATGCACCTAGCATACGAGGGTGATTAGTTCCTGGGTTTTGTCCCATAACAACAATTACTTCAGCAATGTGTAAATCTTCTAAAGTAACACTTCCTTTTCCTATGCCAACGGTTTGACTTAATCCAGCGCCACTAGATTCGTGACACATATTAGAGCAGTCTGGTAAGTTGTTAGTTCCAAATTGACGGGCAAACAATTGATACATGTAAGCTGCTTCATTGCTCGTTCTTCCTGAAGTATAAAAACAAGCTTCGTTAGGAGAGTTTAAACTATTTAATTTGTTGCCTATTATTTTGAAAGCTTCATCCCATGAAATTGGTTCATAATGGGATGAACCTTCTTTTAAAAACATAGGTTCAGTAATTCGACCTGCTTTACCAATTTTGTAATCTGTCCAAGTGCTTAATTCTTCTACGCTATATTTTTTAAAGAAATTAGGATCAACTTTTTTAGTGGTAGCTTCCTCGGCAATTGCTTTAACACCATTCTCGCAATATTCTCCTAAGCTAGAACGTTTGCCATCAGGATCAGGCCAAGCGCATCCCGGGCAATCAAAACCATCTTTTTGGTTCATTTTGTTTAATACTTTTATACCTTGCCAAATTCCTAACTCTTGACTAATGTGTTTCATTGAAGAGATTATAGCAGGAATTCCAACAGCTTTTTCTTTTCGTTCGGTTAATTTAAGATTACTGAAATCTTCAGGAGGTACAATTTGTACTTTACGTTTATTCATAGTTTTGTGTTAAAAACAATTAGCATTAAAGGTAGTAAAATCGTTAAAATAAGCCGTATTTAGTATTATAATTTTGTAAACAAGCTATTATGCAAAAGACAACAGAAAAAGATTCTATTTACGATGGATTAGAAAATATGTCCATCAAAGAATTGTTGACTAATATTAACTATGAAGATAAAACAGTTCCTCATGCCATAGAAAAAGTAATCCCTACAATAGAAAAATTAGTTGAAGTAATTGTTGCTAAAATGGAAGTAGGAGGCAGGTTGTTTTACATGGGAGCTGGTACAAGTGGAAGATTGGGAGTAGTTGACGCATCTGAATGCCCACCAACTTTTGGTGTAGAACATGGATTGGTTATTGGGTTAATTGCTGGAGGAGATTCAGCTATGTGGAAAGCTGTTGAATTTGCAGAAGATAGTAAAACTCAAGGATGGGAAGATTTACTGAAGCATAACATATCGGATAAAGATATAGTAATTGGAATTGCGGCATCAGGAACTACTCCTTATGTTATTGGAGCATTAGAAAAATGTAATGAAAAAGGAATAGCAACAGGCTGTATTGTTTGTAATGCAGCTAGTCCAGTTGCTAAAACTGCAAAGTATCCTATAGAAGTAGTTGTGGGACCTGAGTTTGTTACTGGCAGTACAAGAATGAAATCAGGAACTGCACAAAAGTTAGTGCTAAATATGATTTCAACTTCTACAATGATAAAACTCGGAAAAGTGAAAGGAAATAAAATGGTGGATATGCAATTGAGTAATGATAAGCTTGTTGATAGAGGTACTAAAATGATTATGGCTGAATTAAATATCGACTATCAGAAAGCAAATGATTTGTTGTTGAAATACGGAAGTGTAAGAAAAGCAGTAGATTCTTTTAAATAAGTATAATAAAAAAGGCAATCTTTAGATTGCCTTTTTTATTATTATCTGTTAATCTTAAAATTTATATCCAAGCATAAATGCTGCACATGACTCTTTAACTCCTTCTAAAGATGGAGGTATAACATAAGTAATGTATAATTTACTTTGTCCTTCTGGTTCATATACATAAACACTTTTTCCTTCTTCTCTAACATTTTTTAAAGCAAATAAAGCTTTTCTGTTTTTAGTCCCAGCTTTTTCACTGTAAACATATACTTGGAAGTTTTTATCTGCATCAGTTATATTAAAAACTAATCTATATTTTTCTCCTTCAAATAAAGGAACTTCAATTTCTTTTCCTTGAAAATCACCAGATGTAGTATATCTAGTAATTTTTGAAGAATCATATTTGTAGTCTGGTTTTAATTCAGCCTTCAATTCGTTTTTAATAGTTGTTGCATCACAACTAGCAATTTCTTGTGCAAATAATGAAGAAAAGCTAAATAAAGATAATAATGCAATAGCAATAATGTTTTTCATCGTTTTCATAATTATCCATTAATAATATTAGTTCTTAATTCAATAATAGAAGCTTTTAAGCTCTCTAGCTTTTCAGGAGATAAGACTTTTGAATCACCATTACTTATTTCATTAAAGTGAGAATGAACTCCCTCTAAAGATGTAATTAATTCATCATATTCTTTATCTTCATTTGCTTGTTTAATTGCAAGAATAATGTTTTCAACAATGTATGATTGTTCAGATAATCTGTTTGTTAATTTTTCATTATTATTCTTGTTTCCATTCAAAGCTAAATACATAGTTTCAACCCAAGCACCAGCAAAAATTACAGAGCCTGCGTAGCTAGCTCCATTTTCATCTAAATAATCATCTAATTGCATTTGTAAATCAGCCATAATACTAACTAATGAATCTTCATTACCAACATTTTTTTCTAAACGCTCAGCAACTCCAATTGAATTTATTACATCTGTCATCCAAATTTTCTCAGATAATTCACGAATAGCATTTAAGTAGTTAATTGATTCTTGAGATTGGTTATTTGTGATCGCATAAGCCATGTCAGCAGCATAAACTCCAAAGTTTAATTTTTGGTTGTATTTTGAGTTGTAGTTATTTACATTTTCTTTAGGATTTGTAATTCCTCCAACATATTCCAAACCAGCATTTTTAAATAAACTTACAACTTGTAATGGAGAAGGTAACATATAGGTAACATCATCATCAACTGTTTCGATTACAACTTCCTCAACAGGAGTTTCTTCGGTAGTTTCTGGAGTTTCTTCGTGAGAACCACCACACGATTGTAAAAAAGTACTGGTTATAAAAGCAAGTGCTATTATTTTAAAACTTAATTTTTTCATAATTAATAGGTTATATAATTTTAAATTGAATTGTAAATAAATAAAAATTAGTTGTTATCGCAAAATATTTGTTTTTAAACTTGTATTACTCCAGGGTTAAATTGTTTTTCAATAGGGGCATGGTCAGCAGCTTCAATACCCATAGATATCCATTTTCTAGTATCTAAAGGATTGATAATTGCATCTGTCCATAATCGAGCAGCACTGTAGTATGGAGAAATTTGTCTGTCATATTTGTTTTTTATATGATTGTAAAGTTCATTTTCTTTTTCCTTTGTAATCTCTTCACCTTTAGCTTTTAATGAGGCAACTTCAATTTGTAATAAAGTTTTTGCTGCAGAAGCACCACTCATAACAGCTAATTGAGCTGAAGGCCAAGCAAATATCAATCTTGGGTCGTAAGCTTTTCCACACATAGCATAGTTTCCAGCACCATATGAGTTTCCAATAATTACGGTAAATTTTGGAACAACAGAATTTGCTTGTGCACTAACCATTTTAGCTCCATCTTTAATAATTCCCCCATGTTCTGAGCGTGAGCCAACCATAAAACCACTTACATCTTGTAAAAATACAAGAGGAATTTTCTTTTGATTACAATTCATAATGAATCGGGCAGCTTTATCAGCTGAATCAGAATAGATAACACCTCCAAACTGCATTTCACCCTTTTTAGATTTGACTACAATTCTTTGATTTGCAACAATTCCAACAGCCCATCCATCAATCCTAGCATAACCGCAAACAATTGTTTTGCCATATTCTTCTTTGTATTCTTCAAATTCAGAGTTATCTACCAAACGAGCAATAATGTCTTTGGTATTGTATGGTTTTTCTCTTACATCTGGTAAAATTCCAAATATTTCATTTGGATCTAATTTTGGTTTTTGTGGTTTTGCACGATTAAAACCGGCTTTGTTGTAATCGCCAATTTTATCCATTATTGTTCTGATTTTATCTAAACATTCATTGTCATCAACACATTTATAATCAGTGACTCCTGAAATTTCACAATGTGTTGTTGCGCCTCCTAAAGTTTCGTTATCAACTGTTTCTCCAACAGCAGCTTTTACTAGATAAGAGCCAGCTAAAAATATTGATCCAGTTTTGTCAACGATTAAAGCTTCATCACTCATAATAGGTAGGTAAGCACCACCTGCAACACAACTACCCATAATAGCAGCTATCTGTGTTATTCCCATTGAAGACATTATTGCGTTGTTTCTAAATATTCTACCAAAATGTTCTTTATCTGGAAATATTTCATCTTGCATTGGTAAATAAACTCCAGCACTATCTACAAGATAGATGATAGGTAATTTATTTTCAATTGATATTTCTTGTAAACGTAAGTTCTTTTTACCCGTAATTGGAAACCAAGCTCCAGCTTTAACAGTTGCATCATTGGCAACAACTATACATTGTTTGCCGCTTACATAGCCTATAACACCTACAACACCACCAGAAGGACATCCTCCGTGTTCTTCATACATATCATCGCCTGCAAATGCACCTATTTCTATGTGCTCTGTATTTTTATCTAATAAATATTCAATTCTTTCTCTAGCAGTTAACTTACCTTTAGCTTTATGCTTTTCAATACGTTTTTTACCTCCACCTAAATAAACTTTTTCTAAATTCCTGTTTAGATCAGAAACTAGCAATTTATTTACATCCTCATTTTTATTGAATTCTAAATTTTCCTTTTTACTCATCGTTTATTTTTTTAGAAAGCTCAAATATAATTATAACAAAGGCTTTATTTAAAATAATCTACTAAAGGATTTAAAACATTTTAGGATAAATAAAGAAATTTTGTAAACCAACACCTTGAATTATTTCATTCCATTGTTCTATATCAAGATCAATTTTTACTACACCACAAGTAGGTATATTGTCAATATAATAATCGGTTAAATAATTTGATAGTTGAGTGATAGCTGGATTGTGAGCTATTAATGCAACTGAATTTACTGTAGAGGGTAAGTTATTAATAAGCACTATTAAATTTTGAGTAGATGATTCGTATATAGAATCGATAAATTTAATTTCTTCATCGTTTAATTTTAAATGATTTTTGAGTTTTTTTAAAGTTTCTCGAGTTCTTTTTGATGGACTACATAGAATTAACTCAGGATTGAAATCTAACTTAATTAATTTCTTAGCAATAGTTGGAATATCGTTTTTTCCTCTATCATTTAAAGGGCGATCAAAATCAGATAAAGTTGGTTTTAACCAACTTGATTTAGCATGTCTTATTAGATAAATTGACTTCATTTTTCGATGAATGATAAAAAAAGTTCGATAAATTTTTTATTTTCGATAAAAGTTGTATATTTGTAGACGAAATTAATGATTTAATAGATAATGATAGTTTTAATTTTGATAGTTGCTTTTTTATTGTTCTTAGTTTTTGCACTAAGTGGAGAGGGTAGTAGCTATGGAAAAAGTAATGATTACAACTCAAAAAGTAAATTTAATTTAAATGATAAAAATTATTTTTTGTAGTCAAATAAATTTGTATCCCCCCTTTTAGATAAGTTTTATGTTAACAAAAAAGCCCTACGGAAAACGTTCCGAGGGCTTTTTTAATTAACCTAATTAACTAACTATAAAACTTACTTATTCTTTACTCTAACTAATATTAAATTAAGTTGTTCAACTTCAATTAAAAGTTTTAGATATTGATTTAGTTGACCATTTTCCATTGCATTTTTGGCTTTTTGTTTTAGCTCAATATATCTCTGTCTTAAATTCATGATTTCATTTTTTAAAATTCAATTAATCTTCTTCAATATGTATGCCAAAGTTTTTTACATTGGACTTTTTTTTGTTAAAAAAAGTTAATTATAGATAGGGTGTTTAAGGCATTAAATTTATAAGTAACTTTATAATTCATTATGAGGTATATAAAGCTATATATATTAATACTAAGTGTTTCGTTAACATCGTTTTCATTTTCTCAATCCCTTACTGATGGGGATGATGATTATGTTTTGCCTAAAGATTCAATTAGGTTTAAAGATAGAATGGATGTAAATACAAAAGTTGCTTTTGGAGCTGGTGTTTCTAATAATGGTTCTTTTTTATATACTACTCTTCGACCAACTGTTACCTATAATTTAACCCCTAAATTTTCTATTTATTCAGGTGTTGGATATACCAATTACCAGATGGAAAACTTTAATATGTTATCAGATTTTGGTTATCAGCCTTTTACAGGAAATATTTCTCAAATGTCAGCTTTTGTTGGAGGTAAATACCAGATAAACGACAGATTGGCAGTTTACGGAGAAGTGTTCTATAATTTTGCTCAAATTTCAGCAGGTAATTATACTGCTAATGCCTTATCTGATTTTGATAGGGTTGGTTATGCTGCCTCCTTTGAGTATAAAATTGGTGATAATATGTTTATTGAGGGGCAAATTAGAATTAATGATTTTAATTCAGGCAGTAATATGTATAATCCTATACAAAATCACGGATTTGGTTCTGGGAGTTTTATGAGGGAATCTTCGCTAATAAATACAATGCCATTTTCTCGATAATCCTTTTTTATAATACTAACTTTGCCTTAAAACTTTAAGATATGTTAGTTGTAGTTTCTCCAGCCAAAAAATTAGATGTTACTGGCGATAAACCTAAAGATTATTCTTTACCAGTATATACTTCTGAATCAAAAAAGCTAATTACCAATCTAAAAAAAATGAATCCCAAAAGTCTTGAAAAACTAATGGGAATTAGCACTTCTTTAGCTGAATTAAATTTTCAACGTTATCAAGAATGGAATGAACAACATTTACTTGAAGACAGTAAACAAGCAATTTTATCTTTTACTGGAGAAGTTTATAGTGGTTTAGGGGCAGAAAGTTTTTCAGATAAGGAACTAAAAGAAGCTCAAAATAGATTAAGAATTTTATCAGGATTATACGGTGTGTTAAAACCATTAGATTTAATGCATGCTTACCGTTTGGAGATGGGAACCTCATTGAAAATTGGAGAGAAAAAGAATTTGTATGAGTTTTGGGGAGATAAAATTGTAAATGAATTAAATATTGCATTAAAAGAATTGAATTCTTCTACTTTAGTAAACTTAGCGTCTACTGAATATTTTAAATCGGTTAATAAAAAGAAGCTAAATGCTGAAATTATTACGCCTGTATTTAAAGATTTTAGTAATGGAAAATATAAAATGGTGATGGTTTATGCTAAAAAGGCAAGAGGCATGATGGCTAATTATATTATAAAAAATAAAATAGAAAATACAACCGACTTAATAGGTTTTAATACAGATGGTTATTGCTTTAATCAAGAGGCTTCAACAACTAATGAATTTGTATTTTATAGAGGATAACATGGAAGATTTAATTGGAAAAACAGTAGCGTTAGAAGCTTTAAAAACTACCCCTCAAGGTGTGTATTTAATTACCGATAAAAATGATGAGATTTTATTGCCAAATAAATATGTTCCTCGTGATTTAAGAATGGGGGATAAAATAGAAGTTTTTGTTTACAATGATTTTGATAATCGTCCTGTAGCAACAACATTAGTTCCTAAAGTAAAGTTAAATCAGGTTGGTTATTTAAAATGTTTCGATGTTTCAGATTATGGTGCTTTTTTTGAATGGGGTTTAGAGAAGCATTTGCTTGTTCCTTTTTCTGAACAACATTATAACATTGAAGCTGGAGATGAATGCTTAATTTATCTTTATAAAGATGAAAAGACTAATCGTTTAGTTGGATCTACCAAAATTGATAAGTTTTTAAAACATAATATACCTGAATACAATTTAGGAGATAAGGTAAGCTTGATTGTTGGACCTGAAACTGATTTAGGGTATAAAGTAATTGTTGAAAATAAATTTATTGGCTTAATTTATAAAAACGAATTGTTTAGACGAGTAAGTCAAGGAGATTTATTGACTGGCTACATAACAACCATAAGAGAAGACAATAAATTAGATATTTCTTTAAACAGTTCTCGATTAAGCGAAGTTGAAGTTTTGGCTAATAAAATATATGAAACCTTGTTAAGAGAAAATGGAGCAATAAACATCTCTGATAAAAGCGAACCTGAAGTAATTTACAAACGCTTTCAAGTAAGTAAAAAAGCTTTTAAAAGAGCAGTAGGCTTATTGTATAGCGAACGAAAAATAGTGGTTAACCCACAAAGTATTGTTATAGCTGAAAACTAGGCATCAGCTTCGTTTTTCTTTTTAAAGTTTTTGATAACATCTTTTAAATCCTGTCCTTCAATTAAAATTGAACCCTTAGCACTTTCAACTAAAGGATGATTAGGATAAGTATCAATAAATTCTTGGTATAATCGTTTTGCTTCATCGTGTTCCTTTAGCATATCGCCTACAGTAGCAGCTTTATAAAACAATGCTTCGGGCGCTAATTTGTATTCGGGGTCTTTTTCTAGTAGCATATTAAAATAACGAATAGCATCGTGAGGTCTATTTAAGCCTCTACATAATTCACCAGCTTTAAATATGTACTCTTTATGTATGTTGTAAAAGTCATCTTTAGTAATAAATCTATCGTAAGCCAGTAGTAAATTTTCAGCAACTTCTTTGTTAAAGTTTAAACTGTCATCATACATTAAGACTGTATATTTAGCAATATCTTCAACTCTTTCGTCGTAAGTGTCTATAGGGTCTTCAACAATCTCTTGTTTTTCTAACACAACTTCTTTAGGCTGTGTGTCATTTTTACAACTGTATATTAAAATACTTAACGATAGAATAAAAAATATGTTTTTCATGATAAATTAATGTTTGCCTTTTACTAAAGGGAATTTCATTCGGTAGCTTACCTTAATGTTTCCTTTTGCAATATCGTTTAACTTTTTCTTAATCAATTGTTTTTTTAATGGATTAATTTTATCTGTAAATAAAACACCCTCAATATGATCGTATTCATGTTGAACAACTCTTGCTGCCAAGCCAGATAATTTTTCTTCAACTAATTCAAATTTTTCGTTGTAATATTCTACAATAATATCTGGTTTACGACTTACATCTTCTCTAATGCCAGGAATACTTAAACAACCTTCCTCAAACTTCCATTCTTTACCTGTTTCTTCGATTATAATTGGATTGATAAATACACGTTTAAAACCTTCTAATTCTGGTTCATCTTCAGCAAAAGGCGAAGCATCAACAATAAATAAGCGAATAGCTAATCCTATTTGAGGAGCTGCTAATCCAACACCTTGAGAATTATACATCGTTTCGAACATATCCTCAAGTAGTAATTTTAAATCAGGATAATTTTCATCAATTTCTTCTCCCTCTTTTCTCAAAACGGGGTCTCCGTAAGCTATAATTGGTCGTATCATACTACAAAAGTAATATTAATTTTTGTTCCTTTGCACTTCAAAAATCGAACGAATGAAAAAAATAATTGCCTTATATTTTATCTTATTTACAGTTAGTTGTGCAGAACCAGAGCCAAAAAATAAAGAAATAAAAGTTGAAGGTCTTGCTCAAGGAACTTCATATCACATTACTTACATCAGTAATGATGGAGTAAATTATCAACGCTCAATAGATTCGTTATTGATAGAGATTGATAATTCATTATCAACTTATCAGCCAAGGTCTATAATATCAAAGTTTAACCAAGCAGATTCAACTCAAAAAGTTGACCAACTGTTTATTGAAGTATTTAACGATGCTAAGTTAGTTTTTGAAGCTACAAATGGAGCTCTTGACCCAACTGTAGCTCCTGTTGTTAATGCTTGGGGGTTTGGATTTAAAAATTTAGAAAATACAGATAGTACCTTTATTGACAGTTTGTTGCAATATGTAAATTTTAATGCCGTAACAATTAAAGATAGTATTGTATTTAAATCGAACCCGAATATAATGATAGATTTTAATGCAATTGCTCAAGGCTATTCGGTAGATGTATTAGCAGAATTTTTAGAAGCAAAAGGAATAGAAAATTACATGGTTGAAGTAGGTGGAGAGTTAAGGGTAAAAGGAAAAAACACAAACAACAAATTATGGCGAATAGGTATTGATAAGCCAATTGAAAACAACATCAATAGAGATTTGGAAGCTATTATTAATTTAGATAACATAGCTTTAGCAACATCTGGCAATTATCGTAAGTTTTACGAGAAAAATGGAGTGAAATACTCACATACCTTAAACCCTAAAACGGGGTACCCAGTTCAGCATACTTTATTAAGTGCAACTGTGTTGGCTAAAACGTGCTCATTGGCAGATGCTTATGCTACCGCTTTTATGGTGTTGGGACTTGAAAAAAGTAAAGAAATTGTAGCCTCAAATTCTGATTTAGAAGTACTGTTTATTTATGTGGATGAAAAAAATGAATTCCAAACCTTTGCAAGCCAAGAAATTAGTAAATTTATTGAGTTGAATGATGTAAAATAATAGATGTATTTCTTAATTTTAACGTTGAACTTGTTTTTTAAACAATTATTTATCAGATTTGTATTAATAAGTTAATTATAATAAAACAGAAAGAAGAAAATGGAAGGAACAGAAAACAACGACCAAGACAACAGAAGAGAAGAAGTATTTTCTAAAGCAGTTAGAGCAGGGAAGAGAACTTATTTTTTTGATGTGAAAGCTACTAAAGCTGAAGATTATTATTTAACCATTACAGAAAGTAAAAGAAGGTTTAATAATGATAGTGGTAAATTCTTTTTTGAGAAGCATAAGCTTTTCTTATACAAAGAAGATTTTGGAAAGTTTACAGAAGGTTTAACTGAAGCAATTGATAAAATTAAAGCGTTAAAATTAGAGCAGGGTGAAGAGATTGTAGAAAAAGTAGCTTCTGATTATACAGATGTTGATTTTGACGATTTAGGATAAAAAATAAAACAACATAAGTTAAAAAACCCAAACTGAAAAGTTTGGGTTTTTTGTTTTTATTCTAATATTAGATTTATTCTTTCGTTTAATGGTCAAGTCTAAACTGGGTTCGGCAGTTTAGACTTGAATTGTGTTTTTGAAACTAAATATAGTGATTCAACTAAGAATAAATTCTCGAAGTAAAAATGAAGCATGCTGCATAGATAGTGTTATAAGCTTCACTCAACTCTGAACACTTTTTCTGTTGTCCCGTCACTATAGACGTAGATCAGCAAAGTATTTGGTTGATCCTTTATATATCTGCCCATTATATCAATAATCTTTATTAACTCTTTCTTGGTGGTTTCTGTTGATATGGTTTTCAGTCCTACCATAGCAGAAGGTATAGCTATTTGTATATAGCTATCATTTAAGCCTAAAGAAGTTAAACTATCAATGCCAGCACTTGGGTCCAGTTCAGCTGATCCGGAAAATATACCTGTGTGATAAATCTTTTGTGTGTTTGAAATGCATAGACCTTTTCCGCTTACAGATCCAGGCCCACCCAACTGTCCTGAAGATATTAAATTCCCAGAACCATCTAATCGAGCAATGTATGAATCGGAAGGAGAGACAGAAGCAATTAATTGAGTTCCTGGACCGCCATCCACATCAATGCTATCAATAAATTTTCCTAGAATATAAATATCATCATTGACAGCTATTGCTGCATCCAATGAATATTCCGTTTGGGCATTTCCGTAAGTGTTAGCCCACATGAAATTACCCGATGCGTCTAGTTTTAGCAGAAGGTTGTCAACCAATCCGTTGCTAGTAACATTATAAGTGCTTGGTCCTGGATCAACATCAATAGTATTCCAAAATCCTCCGGTGATAACAGGTTCGTCAGAATCACTAACAGATACAGTATGACCATTGTCAGCAGAAGAGCTGCCAAAGCTTTTAGCCCATTGAAATGTTAGTGAAGTGTCCAGTTTGCAGACATAAATGTCCACATTCGAGCTAATGGAGGTCAGATTAAAAGTTCCTACCCCAGGATCGAAATCGATGGTGGAATTAAAAGCCCCTACAACATAAAGGGAACCATTTGGTGCAATTGCGATTGAATTTGAACCCGAAGGGCCATCGCCTTCGAAATCTACAGCGTTAACAAAACTTCCGTCAGGTTTATATTTTGCTATATAACCAGCTTTTTCAGGAGGGTTAAGAGCAAACCAACCAGCTCCTGGGTCGAAGTCAGCATAATCAAAATACCCAGTTATATAAACGTTATTGTCAATATCGACTGCAATATCTGTAACAGCATCAGTTGATGTAGAACCTGCATTAAATGCCCACTCGAAGTCACCATTTACATTCAATTTACTTAAAAATAAGTCTGATCCTCCAAAGACCGTTAAGTCGTATACACCTAGTCCAGGATCAAAGTCAACAGTATTGAAGTAGCTTCCTCCTATGTAGACACCCCCAAAATCATCTGCAGCCACGCTCGTTGGACTAATACTGCTTCCGCCACCGAAACTTTTAGCCCAGATAAAGTTACCTAATGAGTCTAGTTTACAGACGAATGCCGCATTACTAAATTCTGGACTTAAATAATAAGTTCCTGCGTCAGGATTCAAATCAGCAGAATCAATTTCGATGGTTCCAACGACGTAAATGTTCCCATCATTATCTGTACTAATAGCAGTTGATTTAACATGGTTGGTTGATCGAAAATGACCAAGCCAATCCAATTGTTGAGCTAAGGCACTATTAGTAACGATTAGTGTTGCGAAAAGAAATATTTGTTTTAGATATGATTTCATATTAATGAGGTATTAAATTGCATTATAATGATTTTGTTGGAAACGTTTTACCCCTTCAACAAGCTCAGGATAAATTCACCTTAAACTGTGTTAAACGAAGTTCGATTATTTTTTAGAGAAAGTCAAGGGTTGTTTATATTGTTTTAAAAGTTAGCTAGACTTAAAAACAAGATTCCTCACTTCATTTTTCATTGAAATAAATTTCAAGAAAAATATTGTTCTGAATGACGATGTAGAAGAATTTACAACCCTTGCTGAAAAGCGACCATTTTTATTGCTGTAATTGCAGCTTCGTCACCTTTGTTGCCATGTTTACCACCAGAGCGGTCTAAACCTTGTTGCATGGTATTATCGGTAAGCACACCAAAAATAACCGGTTTGTTGTATTTTAAACCAACATCTTTAATTCCTAAAGCAGTTGCTTCACACACAAAATCAAAATGTTTGGTTTCTCCTTGTATTACGCTGCCTAAACAAATAACAGCATCAACATTAGTTTTTTCTAGTAAACTTTGAGCGGCTAAGGGTAATTCAAAGCTTCCAGGTATGTTTTTTACAATAATATTAGCTTCTGTAGCTCCATGCTTAACTAAAGTGTTGTAAGCACCATTTAAAAGCCCAGATGTAATATTCTCGTTCCATTCAGAAACAACAATTCCGAAAACCATTTTACTAGCATCCGGAATTGAATTAATATCGTAATCAGAAAGATTTTTGTTTACTGTTGCCATAAACTATTTTAATGCTTCAGCTCTAGCTAAATACTTTTCAATAGTTCTACCTTCGCTAGATTCAGCGTAATCATTCTTAATTGTAGTATAGTTGTCAAAAGCAGCTTGGTAATCACCTTTTTCTTCGTAAGCAATACCTGCTTTAAACAAATACATTGGTGAAGTTAAATTGTTAGCTTGGTTTTTAGCTGCTTTTTTATAGTAGCTAATTGCATCATCAATTTCTCCTAATTCTAAATAAGCATCACCAATTGCACCTAAAGCAATTGAACTAATCATAATATCGTCAGAGCTAAAGCTTTTTAATTCATCAATAGCAGCTTCAAAATCACCAGTTCTTAAGTAAGATATTCCTAAGTAATAGTGTGCTATGTTAGCCGATTTTGTTCCGCTATACTCATCAATAATATCAATAAAACCATAGTTTAAACCATCGCCATTAATTGCTTTTTGTAGGGAATCTTGCTCAAAATATTTCTCAGCCATAAACATAGATGATTGAGCTTCTATTTCCATTGGAGCGATATACATTTTAGTATAACCTAAGTATAATGCAATAACTACAACAATACCTCCAACAATAATTGAAAGGTTTTTTTTGTTGTTTTCTACAAAATGTTCCGTTTTACTGTAAACTTCTTGTACGTCAACTATTACTTCTTGATTTTCTTCGTTATGTTTCTTACTCATTGTTCACTAAAATTATTATAAGATTGCAAAAATAGCTTTTTTTTAAAATGAATAGCAATTTTAACGATAATTCTCTATAAGTTATTAATAAATTTGTGTCATGTTACTTAAGGAGCTAAATATTTTAAATTTTAAAAACTGCAGTGAAGCCAATTTAAGCTTTACGGAGAATGTAAATTGCTTTTTAGGAAACAATGGTGAAGGAAAAACAAATTTATTGGATGCGATATACTACTTATCGTTTTGTAAAAGTTATTTTAATCCTATTGATAGCCAGAATATAAAGCACGAAGAACCATTTTTTGTTGTTGAAGGAATATATGATAAAGGTGATAAAACAGATGTGATTTATTGTGGATTAAAACGAAATCAGAAAAAACAATTTAAACGAAACAAGAAAAATTACGAGCGATTAGCAGATCATATTGGTACAATTCCGTTGGTAATGATTTCGCCAATAGATATTTTATTAATTATTGAAGGGAGTGATGGCCGAAGAAAGTTTATTGATGGAATAATTTCGCAATACGATAAAAGCTATTTAAATAATTTATTAAACTACAATAAAGCCTTACATCATCGGAATTTATTATTAAAATCGTTTTGGTTAAACCGAAATTTCGACAAAGATTCGTTGGAAATTTGGGACGAGCAATTGATTAAGTATGGAACACTTATTCATCAATCAAGAAAAACTTTTGTTGATGATTTTACGCCAATTTTCCAGAAATATTTTACTCAATTAAGTAATAATAAAGAGACAGTTGCTTTAATCTATCAATCGCAATTAAATGACGATAGTTTTGAAAATCTGCTAGTCAATAATTTAGCTAAGGATAAGGCTAATCATTACACCAACTTTGGAATACATAAAGACGATTTGGTTTTTGCTATTGATGAGTTTCCGATGAAAAAGTTTGGTTCGCAAGGACAACAAAAAACCTATTTAATGGCATTGAAGTTGGCTCAAGCGGAGTTGATTAAAAATATTAGTGAAAAGAAAGTGATTTTTTTATTGGATGATATTTTTGATAAACTGGATGATAATAGAATGAAGCAATTATTGGCTATAGTGAGTAATGGCGATTTTGGACAGATATTTATAACTGATACAAGTTTATCGAGAATACCTGATATTTTAACTGAAGAAAACATTAACTTTAAGGCTTTTAAAATAGAGAACGGAGGAGCAGTAGATGTCTAAAAATGGTCCATTAAAAGAAGTAATTGATAAATTATTGAGAGCTTATGGCTACCAAGATCAATTGGATGAGATTGAGTTGCTAAAAGCTTATGATGAAGTGGTGGGAACTGTTTTTGTAAAACACACCAAAGAAGTTTATTTTAAAAATAAAACGCTTTTTATTAAGCTCGATTCAGCTGCTTTAAAACAAGAGTTAAGTTATGCTAAAGAAGCAATAAAGGAAAAACTCAACCAGATGATGGGAAAAAGAATAGTTGAAGAAATTAATATTAAATAATTGAGTCCGATAAAAAACATACAACTTAAGCTAGGAAAGTTCAAACTCAAAAATGAGAAGAAAAAACTGAAGCGTGATGTAAAAGCATTTAACCTAAGCAATGCTTCTACTGTTGGTGTTATTTATAATGCAACTAATCGTAACGATTACGAACTAGCTAAAAAGTTTGTTCAGTATTTAAAAGAAGAACGTAAAGATGTTTTATCTTTAGGTTATATCAACTCTAAAAATTCGGATGATGTGGTTAAACCGCATTTAAATTATCAGTTTTTTGACAACAATAGTATTTCAAAAATTAAAGTACCAAACAGTATTGATGCTAAAAGTTTTATTTCAAAATCCTTCAGTATTTTAATTGATTTAAACACCGAAGATTGTTTCCCAATTGAATATATTACAACGCTGTCGAGAGCAAAATTTAAAGTTGGAGCCGCTGGCAATTACCGCAACGAAGAATGTGATTTAATCATCGATATTAGCCAAAACAACAATTTAGATTACTTAATTATTCAAATTAAGCACTATTTGAAGATGATTAATCCTTAAGAATTAAGCTGTTTCTAATAAACCAGCTCTTTTAAGTAACGCATTGCTATCAGGTTCTTGTCCTCTAAATTTCTTATACAATTCCATCGGATGTTCTGAACCACCTTTCGATAAAATAAACTCTTTGAATTTAGCACCAATTTCTTCATTGAATAGTCCATTCTCTTGAAAATATTCAAAAGCATCAGCATCTAAAACTTCTGCCCATTTGTATGAGTAATATCCAGAAGAATAACCACCTTGGAAAATATGAGAGAAAGCTGTACTCATACAAACTCCATTAACCAATGGTGTAATTTGAGTATTTGCAGTAGCTTCTATTTCAAACTGTATCACATTTTTAATTAGTTCTGGGTTTGTAGTATGCCAAGCCATGTCTAACAAGCCAAAGTTTAATTGACGAACGATGTTACTTGCTTCCATAAATGTAGCTGATGCTTTAATTTTTTCAATTAAATCCATCGGAATTACTTCGTTAGTTTCGTAATGTTTTGCAAATAATTTTAAAGCTTCTTCTTCGTAACACCAGTTTTCTAAAACTTGAGATGGTAATTCAACAAAATCTCTGTATACACTTGTTCCAGATAAACTTGGATAAACGGTATTGGCTAACATTCCGTGTAAGGCATGTCCAAATTCATGGAATAGGGTAGTAACTTCGTTAAAAGTTAATAACGATGGTTTTGTTTCAGTTGGTTTTGTAAAGTTACATACGTTAATAATGTGAGGACGATGATTGACGCCATCTTGTATGTATTGATTATTAAACGAAGTCATCCAAGCACCATTTCGTTTTCCTTCCCTTGGGAAGAAATCAGCATAAAACAAAGCAACTAATTCTTTAGTGTTTTTGTCGGTTACTTTAAATGTTTTAACGTCTTTGTGGTACTTGTCTATATTAAAGATTTCTTCAAACTGTAAGTTGTATAATTTAGAAGCAACAATAAAAGCACCATCAATTACATTTTCTAGCTTAAAATAGGGTTTAAGCATTTCATCATCTAGGCTAAATAATTTTTGTTTTAGCTTTTCTTTATAGTAAGCTAAATCCCATGCTTGCAATTCACCTTCAAAACCTAATGAATGAGCAAAATCAGTTAATTCTTGGTGTTCTTTTAAAGCTATAGGTTTCGATTTTGCTAATAAATCGTTTAAGAAGCTCAATACAGTTTCTTGCTTACTAGCCATTTGCTCTTCTAAAACAAAATGAGAGTGATTTTTATAACCCAATAAATTTGCACGTTTAAATCGTAACTCAACAATTTTTAAAACAATATCTTGGTTATCTAAATCATCTCCTTTACACGATTTTGTAGCGTTAGCTCTATATAGTTGTTCTCTTAACTCACGATTATCAGCGTAAGTCATAAAAGGAATTAAACTTGGGTAGGCCAATGTAAATAACCAGCCTTCTTTGTTTTTAGCTTTTGCTGCAGTTCTCGAAGCTTCTAAAACACCTTCGGGTAATCCTGCTAACTCTTTTTCGTCAGTAACTAAAAGTTCAAACTTATTTGTTTCTGCTAAAACATTCTCACCAAAGTTTAAAGAGCATTGCGAAAGTTCTTTATCAATTTTTCTTAACTCATCTTTTTGAGTGGTGTTTAAATTTGCTCCATTACGAACAAAGCTTTTGTATTTTCTATCTAATAGGGTTTGTTGTTCGGTTGTTAAATCTAAATTGTTTTTGTTTTCGTAAACAGTTTTAACTTTTTTAAATAAATCTTCATTTAAACCTATATCGTTTCCGAAATCAGTTAGTAAAGGCGAAATTTCTTGTGCTATTTTTTGTATTTCAGGCGAAGTTTCGGCTGAATTTTGATTGAAAAAAATATGGGTTACACTATCCAATAATTTACCACTATAATCAAGTGCTTCAATTGTATTTTCAAAAGTAGGAGCATCAGTATTTGAAACTATTTCGTCAATTTCTTTTCTAGCTAAATCAATAGCTTTTTCAATAGCAGGTTTAAAATGACTATTTTCAATTTTTGAAAAAGGTGCTGTTTCAAAAGGGGTATTAAATGCTTCTAATAATGGATTCATGCTTCTCTTTTTATTTTTTGTCAAAGTTACGAATAGTACACTAAATTATACCCTTTCGCCCAATTCAATTACTTCTAAATCTTTAATATTTTCTTTATCAATGGTAAAACGAACTATGGTTTTTACTTTATGAAAACCATGTTTGCCAGCTGCTCCAGGATTAATATGAAGTAAGTTTAATTTTTTGTCAAACATCACTTTTAAAATATGAGAATGACCACTAATAAAAAGTTTAGGAGGATTCCTTTTTATTTTATCTCTTACGTCTAACGAATAACGATTGGGATAACCTCCAATGTGAGTCATCCACACATCAACATCTTCACATTTAAATCGTAAATTTTTAGGAAAATACCCTCTAATATCTTGACCGTCAATATTACCATAAACACCTCTAACCGTAGGAACAATTTTTAATAAGCCATCAATAACATTGATAGTACCTACGTCGCCAACATGCCATATTTCATCACAATCTTTAAAATATTTTTCAATTTTTGGGTCTAGATAATTATGTGTGTCCGATATTAATCCAATTTTTTTCATCTACTACAAATCTATATTATTGTTATTAATAATTTTGTTGAACATAGAGATTTAACTTAATTTCGACCTAATTAAAATAAAAATGAAATAATTAGGTTATTGTACCGAACTTAAAAATAAAATAATGAAAAATTTAATATTATTATTAGCGCTAACAATTTTCAGTACAGTTTTATTAGCTCAAGAAATTGAAACTTTAAAAGGTCAAGAAGGTGATTGGGGGTTGAGTATCAATATTTCAGGTATTATTAATGACATAAGATTAGAAAATGATAAAGATGCAAATGGAAACTATATGGTTTTTGCTCGTAAATATTTAAAAGATGATGTTGCCCTTAGAATAGGTTTAAATGTAACTAGTGATAGAAATAAATGGACAACAGAAGATAGTTTATCGCTAGCTTCAGGAAGTAGAGCTTTACAAACGGTAGATTCTTCTAAAACTCGTTTTGATTTTTCAGTTTTAGTTGGTTATGAAAAACACATGGCTGGAACAAAAAGATTAGACCCTTATTTTGCTGCGGAATTAATGATAGGAAGAATTGGTAACACAAAAACAGATGCAACAACAACGCTCAAGGATGTTACAGGAACTGATAAAACTGATTTTACTCGTCAACAAGATGGAGGTTTTACAATGGGCTTAGGTTTGGTTGCTGGTTTTAACTATTTTATCGCTCCTAAATTTAGCCTTGGTGCTGAATTTGGTTTTGCTTATACCTACATGAAATCGGGAGGGAATTATAGTGAAAGCACTGTTAATACACCTGTAAGTGGTAGCCAAACTTCTACATTTATATTAGGTAAACAAGAGCAAAGTAATAATACGATTGGAATTTCTTCTACTTCAGGAATTGTATTATCCTACTTCTTTTAGAAAAGTTTAACATGTTTTTAACTAAACATTTCATCTTAATAGATAATATGATTTAAATTGTTTAATACAACTTGGTTATATAAATGTATCTATAAAAAAAAAGGAGATGGTATTCATTATGAAAATAACCACACATTACAATTTACAATTGTATATGAGTTGTTTAAAAAATAATAACATAAAAAAAGAAGGACTATAGTCCTTCTTTTTTATTATCTGTATTTTGATTGTTGTTGTTTAATTGTCGAGGAGGAGTTTCATCTCCACCTTTATAGAGTACTGAAAATATAAATAACATTACTGCAGCCGAAATAAAAATGATTAATAATGTTGTTAATGTTTTGCTGATAATGTGTTTTATTTCAATAATATCCCAAACCGCTAATATTGAAATTACAGTAAAAAATAAAGCTAATAAAGCCAATAATATTGAGATTCCTTTTCTAAACATAGTCGTTTTTTTTAGTTATATTCAAATATAACGATTAATGAGATAATAAGTTGCAGCTAAGATGTTAACGATTGTTAAAACTTATTTTACAGTAAATGAATTAGTTGCTGGATTAAAGATGACGTCTGTATTTGCAAACAACTTATCGATTTCACCATTTTTAATTAACTCATTAGGTGTTGCGCTAATTACTTTTTGTTGATTAATTAACCAAACAGTATTACTCAATTGAAGCGCTAATTCTATTTGATGTGTAGAAATAATAATTGTTTTTTGATGTTTTTCAACTAGTAGTTTTAGAAGTTTGAAAACCTCAATTTTATTAACCAAATCTAAATGAGCAGTTGGTTCGTCTAGTACAATTATAGGTGTGTCTTGAGCAATAGCTCTTGCAATGTTAACTTTTTGTCTTTCACCATCACTTAATTCGGTATATAATTTAGTAGTAAGATGATTTATGTTGCACAACGAAATTGCTTCAGAAATTATAGTTTTGTCATTATTTGTTTTTATTCCTAACCAATTTGTATAAGGATATCTACCATAAGCTACAAAATCAAAAACATTGATATTATGGATACTTATTTTATTGGTTAAAACAACACTTATTAATTTCGATTTCTCAGCTTCCGAAAGCTTAAATAACAACTTACCAGCAACAGATATATCACCTTTTATAGGTTCAATTAATGAAGTTAAAGTTTTTATTAAAGTAGATTTTCCTTCTCCATTTCTTCCTATAATAGAAATAAATTGACAAAGATTAGAATCTACATTAATAGCTTCAATTAATGTTTTTTTTTGGTAGCCAATTGAAAGGTTTGATATGTTAATTCCTTTATTCATTAAAGAGGATTTGTCATTTTTTTATTTTTAAAAATAATCCAAATAATAAATGGTATACCTATAAAAGAAGTAATAGAATTGATTGGTAAAATTGTGTCATTTCCAGGAACGCTTGAAATAATATCTGCTAGGAGTAAAACATTAATACCTATTAATATGCTTAACGGAATTAGTTTTTTATGATCGGATGATTTACTAATTAACCTTGCAAAATGAGGAACTACAATACCAATAAACCCAATAGGTCCGCAATAAGCAGTAACACTTCCTGCAAGAACGGCAGTAATGATGATGGTTAAAAATTGAGTTTGTTTTACGTTTAGTCCTAAACTCTTAGCGTATTCTTCACCTAGCAAATAAAGATTTAATTTTTTAGAAATAAAGAAAGAAGCAAGTAGGCCTAAAAGAACTGTTGGTGCGAAAAATTTTAGTTGGTCTAATGAAACAGAACTTAAGTCTCCCATCGTCCATAAAATAAAAGATTTTAGTTGTGTGTCTGGGCTAAAATATTGAATGATACTAACAATTGCAGTAACAATACTACCTATCATAATTCCAAGAATTAATACAGTCATAATGTCTTTAATTTTAATTATTGCAGCTAATAAAATAAGCAATACAAAAGAAGATCCGAGAATTGAAGAAAGTAGTAGCCCGTAGTTTGAAAACAGAGGGAAGTTAGAGAGTGAAATTCCAAAAATTCCTGCACCCATAATAAATATAGCGACACCTAGGCTTGCCCCTGAACTAATACCAAGAATATATGGGCCAGCAAGAGGGTTTTTAAATAAGCTTTGCATTTTTAAACCACTAACAGAAAGAGCTGCTCCACATAATATTGCTGCAATAGCTTTTGGTAGCCTACTGTGTAAGATAATCAACTCCCAACTTTCTTTTTCTGTATTATTAAAAAACAAAATGTTTAATATACTTTTTATTGGAATATTAACAGATCCAAGAAATATGTCTAATACAAACAAAATAACTCCAACAATTAGTAATACTAATAAGAATATAATAAAGTTGGTTTGTTTATCTTTTTTCATTCGAGGCATAAAACTTTAGCCAAATTATAAATTAATTATTGTACTAAAAAGTGATAAAGTAAATTGATTAATTATTATGAAATCTTTTAAGAATGCTTAACTTTGTCGCTTATTTTATTTAACGAATATTACTATAAAATGGCAGACATTTTTGAGAAAATAAAAAACAATAGAGGTCCTTTAGGTAAATATGCTAAAGAAGCTCATGGATATTTTGCATTTCCTAAATTAGAAGGAGAGCTAAATAATAAAATGACCTTTAGAGGTAAGGAAGTTTTACAATGGAGTTTAAATAACTATTTAGGGTTAGGTAATCATCCTGAAATTAGAAAAGTTGATGAACAAGCATCAAAAGACTGGGGTTTAGCTTATCCAATGGGAGCTAGAATGATGTCTGGTAATTCTAATTATCATGAACAATTAGAAGCTGAGTTAGCTGAATTTGAAAAAAAGCAAGATGCAATTTTGTTGAATTTTGGTTACCAAGGAATGGTTTCTGCAATTGATGCATTATTAGATAGAAATGATGTAGTTGTTTATGATGCTGAAAGTCATGCATGTATTTTAGATGGATTAAGATTACACCAAGGTAAAAGATTTGTGTATCAACATAACGACATGGAAAGCCTTGATAAGATGCTTGAAAAAGCTACAAAAATTACTGAGAAAACTAATGGTGCAATTTTAGTGATCACAGAAGGTGTTTTTGGTATGTCGGGTAATCAAGGAAGTTTAAAAGATATTGTTGATTTAAAACAAAAATATTCATTCCGTTTATTTGTTGATGATGCTCATGGTTTTGGAACAATGGGAGCAACAGGAATGGGTACTGGAGAAGCTCAAGGTTGTCAAGATGGAATTGATGTTTATTTTGGAACATTTGCTAAAGCTATGGCTAGTATTGGCGGGTTTATTGCTTCTGATGAAGATGTGATTGATTACTTGAGATACAATATGCGTTCTCAAATATATGCTAAGTCTTTACCAATGCCATTAGTGATTGGTAACTTAAAAAGATTAGAAATGTTGAAAAATAGTCCAGAAATTAGAGAAAAATTATGGACTGTTGCTAATGCTTTACAAAAAGGATTAAAGGACAATGGATTTAATTTAGGAACAACAACAACACAAGTTACTCCTGTTATTTTAAGTGGAGATATTCCTGAAGCTACAAACTTGATTTTGGATTTAAGAGAGAATTATAACTTGTTTTGCTCTATAGTTGTTTATCCTGTTGTTCCAAAAGGAGTTATTATGTTGAGATTAATTCCAACTGCTATGCACAATCTAGAAGATGTTGAATATACAATTAACTGTTTTAAAGCAGTTCAAGAAAAATTGAGTGCTGGAGCATACAAATCTGAGACAATTGCAGATATTTCTTAATTGAAATATTTATATAATAAAAAAAGGCTAAACAATGGTTAGCCTTTTTTTTATAATATTTTTTTGATTAATCGAAGGCGATGAGAATAACGATTTGTATCTACATTGTAAATTCCTTGATGATCTAATTTGTCTATTCTAACACATCCAGATGCATGTATAATTTTATTGTTTTCTAAAACAATTCCTACATGAATAATGTTTCCTTCTTCATTGTCAAAAAAAGCTAAATCTCCAGGTTCAGATTCTTCTACAAAACTTAGTGTTTGACCTATTTTTGCTTGTTGAGAGGCATCTCTGGGTAAACTAAAACCAACCAGCTTATAAACTATTTGACTAAATCCCGAGCAATCAATCCCAAATGGAGAACGACCTCCCCATAAATAAGGAGAATTTAAATACATGAATGCATTTTCAATTAACTTATTTTTATCTGGAGAAGAAGATGCTTGAGTTGAATTGCCATCATAATTATATTTAACCTCATTAATGCTAATATAATCGTTACCAAAATTAGGTAATGAACTTCCAATTACAATCGGAATAACTAAGTCATCATTTTTTACAACATGAACTAGATCGGTTGAAACAAAAGAAGAAGAGTTTAAGGATGAAAACTCTTCTTCAGTTATTTCTATAATTTGTTTTTTATCAACCCAGCATTCATAATTGTCATGAGCTGTTTTAATTTTTCGCCAATCAGCTCTTTTTTCTTCGTAAATCTTTACAGTTTCACCAAATAATAGCTGCGTAACCATTTCGCTAGAATCAGAAGGTTCTAGTCGGCAAGGAACAACACTTAAATGGCAAATACCGTATTTCATTCAATTAATCTATATTTTCAATAATCATAGCAGAAGCACCACCACCTCCATTACAGATTCCAGCACCACCAAGTTTACCACCATTTTGCTTTAAAACATTAATAAGGGTAACAATAATTCTAGAACCAGAGTTTCCAAGTGGATGACCTAATGAAACAGCACCACCGTTTACATCAACTTTTGCAGGATTTAATCCTAATTCTTTAGTGTTTGCAATACCAACAACAGCAAAAGCTTGATTTAATTCCCAGAAATCAATATCGCTAGTAGATAAATTTGCTTTTTTTAATGCTTTTGGTATAGCTAATGAAGGAGCTGTAGTAAACCATTCTGGTGCTTGAGCAGCATCAGCATAGCTAACAATTTTTGCAATAGGTTTTACACCTAACTCTTCCATCTTTTCTTTACTCATTAAAATTAATGCAGAAGCACCATCATTTAATGTAGATGCGTTAGCAGCTGTAACACTACCTTCTTTATCAAATACAGGACGTAAAGCTGGAATTTTATCCATTTTTACGTTTGAGTATTCTTCATCTTTACTAAAAACAATAGGATCTCCTTTGCGTTGAGGAATTTCTACTGGTACAATTTCATTGTCAAATTTTCCAGCATTCCATGCTGCTGCACTTCTGTTATAGGATTCAACTGCAAATGCATCTTGTTCTTCTCTAGAAATATTTTTTTCAGTTGCACACTTTTCAGCACAAACTCCCATATGAACTCTATTATAAACGTCAGTTAAACCATCTTTAACCATTCCGTCTATCATTTTAATATCTCCTAATTTTACAGCTGTTCTAGCATTGTAATAATGAGGAACTAAACTCATATTCTCCATTCCTCCAACAACTACACAATTGTTGTCACCAGTCATAATTGATTGAGCGCCTAATGAGATTGCTTTCATACCAGAAGCACAAACTTTGTTTATTGTTGTACAAGGTACATTTTCATTAATACCTGCAAATATTGCAGCCTGACGAGCAGGAGCTTGACCAACATTAGCTTGTAAAACGTTACCCATAAAAACTTCTTCAATTTGGTCAGCAGAAACATTTGCTTTTGCTAATGCTCCTTTAATGGCAGCAGCCCCTAGTTTTGGTGCCTCTACAGTCGATAAGCTACCCATAAAACTTCCTATTGGCGTTCTAACAGCCGATACTATATATACTTCTTTCATAATAAATTAACTTGATTTTATACTGGTTTTCATTCACGCGAAGTTAATTATTTAAGATTAAAAAAGAGTAATAAACGACTGTTTTATTGGTATTTGATATTTTGATAAAAATATTACAATTACTTTTATATTTTATTAAACTAAATTTAGTGAGTAGAATTATAAATAATATAAGACACCAACAAGAATTTATTTTTAAAATATTACTGTTCTTAATAGCTGCAGTTTTTATCATTTTTTTATTACCTAAAGAAGGGAAGTTTAAATATGAGTTTCAGAAAAATAAGCCATGGGTACATGAAGATTTATTTGCTCCTTATGATTTTGCTATAAATAAAACGAATGAAGAAATTGAAGCTGAAAAAAACCAATTAAAAAATACCTATGCATTATATTTTAACAGAGATGAAAATGCTGAGCAAATATCTTTAGACCAATATAAAAATTGGGTTGACCAAAATTGGAGTGATACTATTGCTGCAAATGGAAATAAAGAGGATTACATAGAAAAAGGCAATAAGTATTTAAAAGAAATATTTGAAATAGGAATTATACAATTAACCGATGTTTTAGAGACTAAGAAAGATGATTTTTCTGTAATTGTTTTATCAGAAAATAACATAGCAGAAGATGTTGAACTAAAAGATTTACTTACGATTAAACAAGCTTATCATTTTATTGAAAAGGAAGTCGAAAATCTAAGTTCTGTTAATGATAGTTTTTTATTGTTAGGACTTGAAAATGTTCTTGTACACAATATTATTTTTAATGAAGATTTAACAAAAAAAGATTTAGAAAATCAGTTATCATCACTTTCTTTAACTAGGGGAGGAGTTTTAAAAAATGAAAAAATTATTTCTACTGGTGAGGTAATAAGTGCTGATAAGTATCAAATACTTCAGTCACTAAAACAAGATTATGAGTTTAAACTTGGTTCAACTAATCAGTTTGCGTGGGTTTTGTTAGGTCAAATTTTATTGGTGTGCATACTTTTTTATTCAATCTATATTTTCATAAAAAATGTTGCGCCAGATGTCTTTAATGATAATATGAATATTGTTTTTTTCTTATTGTTAATTATTGCTTTTGTTAGTGTTACACAATTAGTTTTAAAAATAGAAAATGTAAGTATTTACTCTATTCCTTTTTGTGTTATACCGTTACTAATTCGAACTTTTTTTGGGAATAGGTTAGCTTTATTTATTTATATCATAAGCATACTCTTAATTAGTTTTATTGTGCCTAATTCTTTTGAGTTTGTATTTCTTGAATCAATAACCGGTATTATAACTCTATTTACGGTATTAAATGTAAATAAACGATCTGAGCTTTTTTATACTTCACTAATTGTATTTTTTACTTTTTCAATACTATACTTTGGTTTGTCTCTTTTACAAGAAGGAAGTATTTCAAAAATTTCATTCAACAAATTATCTTGGTTTGCTATAGGAGCAGGTTTTACATTATTAACTTATCCATTAATTTATTTATTTGAAAAGGTATTTGGATATATTTCTGATGTAACCTTGCTAGAGTTATCTGATACAAATAATGATTTACTTAGAGAATTAAATTTAAAAGCACCTGGCACATTTCAACATTCACTCCAAGTTTCTAATTTAGCAGAAGAAGCAATTAGAGAAATAGGAGGGAACCCACTTTTAGTTAGAGCAGGAGCACTTTATCATGACATAGGTAAAATGGTTGCTCCAGCGTATTTTATTGAAAATCAATCAGGAGTAAATCCTCATGATGAGTTAGGCTATGAAGAATCAGCATCTATAATTATAAACCATGTAATTAATGGAATAGAGCTTGCAAAAAAACATAAACTACCAGAGCAAATTATTGATTTTATTCGAACTCATCATGGTACAACCAAGACACAATATTTTTTAAGAATGTATTTGTCAGAAAACCTAGATGAAGACATTGATGAAGTGATGTTTCAATATCCAGGACCAATTCCTTACTCTAAGGAAACTGCTGCATTAATGATGGCTGACTCTGTAGAAGCTGCATCAAGGAGCTTAAAGGTCTACAATAACGAAACTATTTCTAATCTTGTTAATGGAATAATAGATTATCAAGTAAAAGAAAATCAATTTGAAAATACAAATATTACTTTCAGAGATATTTCATTAATCAAGAAAATGTTTGTCAAAAAGCTAATGAATATTTATCATGTAAGGATAGAATATCCAAAATAAGGATTATGATCCACCACCACTAGGTCTGCCTTTTGTGGTTTTAACTTTTACTCTTCTTTTTCTATTGTGCTTTTCTCTGGCTTTTTGTGAAGCTCGTTTCTTTTTTTCTATTTCTTTCTCAGCTAATTTTGCTGCCTTTTTAGGATTATCGTCATGCTTACTTAGCTTATCAATATCTTTTGCAGTTTGAATGCTAATAGGTACTCTTCTGTTTAATCCAGCATCATAGATCCCTTTTTTCTTTGTTTTATGGGCTCTACCATTAAACATTGAACTTTGGTCTATTTTAGGGTTACATGAAAATAGAATAAAGAAAAGTGCTGGTATAAAGAGTATTTTGATTAAACGCATAAACATTATTTTAAGACAAACGAAAGTAAAATTATTTATTCATATTCTCTTAATAACGTATAAATATCAGCAATTAGTCTGTCGATGTCTTTTTCAGATGTTCCATCATAAAAACCTCTTAATCGTTTTTCTTTATCTACAAGAATAAAATTCTCAGTATGAATAAAGTCATCGATACCACCGTCTCCTTCTGTAATTGCTGCAAAATATGTTTTTCTGGCAAGATTGTAAATGTCTTTTTTATCTCCGGTAACAAATTTCCATTTAGTGTTATCAACTTTTAATTTTTGAGCATATTCTAATAAAACGGGAACAGAATCTTTTTCAGGCATTACTGTATGCGATAGAAAAAGAATATCTGGATTTTTAACAAATTCATCATAAACTCTGTTCATTTGTGTTGCCATTTTAGGGCAAATGGTAGGGCAGGTAACAAAAAAGAAATCAGTAACATATATTTTATTTTGAAACTGTTTTTCGGTAAGAGATTTTCCTTCTTGGTCAATTAAGTTAAAATTACCAACACGATGTAATTGAGTAACACCTTGAACAGATTCATCAACTAATTTCGGGTTAATATCAGAAGGATTGTAAATTGGTAAAGACTTGTTATCTGTTATCATAAAATAAGCAACTCCAATTCCGATAACTGTTATAATTAGAGCTGGTATTAATCTTTTCATTCTTTACCTTTAATGTTGTATTGATTTTCAAATACTTGTTTAAGTAAATCTGTATCTAATTTTTTACCAATTATTTTTTTATCCTTATCTAATAAGTATACTTGAGGTGTGCTATAAATGTCATATGTTGCGCTATAGTTTAAACTAGCCACATCTGTTTTTCCTGTAAGTACATATTCATTCACTTTTTGTTGATCTTTATAAACTTCTTGAGGAACAGCAACATTTATAAAATCCATTTTATTATCTCTAATAAATTTTTTCCATGCATCATTATGGTCAGAGCTAACAGCATAAACTAATATGTTTTGATCTCTAATGGTTTCATAATATTCAGCCATTTTAGGAAGTTCTTTTTTACAATGTCCACACTCAGGATCCCAAAAAACTAATATTGTATAATCAGCTTCAAGTTTGTGAAGGTTTACCCAATTAACAGATGCTGTATCCAATAATTTTAGATTTGGAGTTACTTTTCCAACTAATAGAGGAGCCAAAGCTTTAGCTCTATCTTGTATTTTTTCAACTTGAGCAGAATCAACCCAAAAAGCAAGTTCATGGGTGTAGTAATTTTGAGCCATATGAACAAAAACAGCATCCATTCCCATTATTTTTGACTTCTCAAAAGTATTTGTAACATAATGTACAGTGTACTTAAAAAGTTCAGTTTCTGGCTTTGTTTGTTTTAAAATCCAATCAGCTTCTTTGTTGATAGAATCCGGACGTTGAAAAACAATTTTATTTAAATACCTATCTAATTTGTTATGATAAATAGGTGTTCTAATTAATCTTTCATCACTAAAATCAAAACCATCCCAGTAATTATCTTTTATGTATTTGTATTGAAGATAACGAACAATAGAGTCATTTTTTTCTGTTTCAAAATTTGGAACTTCAGGCTCTTTCATAGCATTGAAGATTGAGGCAACAAGTGTGTTTGGATTTTTTTCTATTATTCCTAATCTAAAATCTTTGATTTCATTACTTATTGCAGTTATATCTTCCCTTAATTTCTTTTTACCATCTTCATCAGCTTTTTCCATTTTACCTTGTAACAACTGAATTGATCGTTGCTTTTCAGTTATAAAAAACAAATGCTCATAAAATAACTTGTTTTCAGCTGATTTTTTTACAACCAATTTTTTTACATAATTCGTTGTATCAGTTTCTAATTCTATTACAGGCTCATTAACTATGATTTCAAACAGCATTGTATTGTTATAAATCAAAGTGTAAATACCTCCTGGAAGAGATTCTTCACCTTCAAAAACACAAACTCCATTTCCATCAACTCTTGCTGTATCTTTGTAATACTGTTTGTTTCCATAATAATTACCTAAGTAGCAAGTGGTATCTTTAAGCCCATTAATTTTTATTTTAATTTTGTATCCTTCATTTCCTGCAAAAGTTGCAGAACAAAAACTGAAAATGAATAGTATAGCTAAGAGTTTCTTCATAATTTTAGAAAAAAATTGATATTCAAATTTAATATTATATTCTATGTTTACTGACATCGAGTTGATTTTAACATTCTTTTAACGTGCCTAATTTTTTAATATATATAGCAATTATTTTGCCAGCAGTGTTAATTGGTTTGGGAATTGCTTTATATATTTTTCAAGAAAGGTTAATTTTTTACCCAGAAAAATTATCAGACAAGTGTCAATTTAAATTTGATGTTCCTTTCTCTGAATTAACCTATACAACCGAAGATGGAGAAAAACTAAATGCACTATTATTTGAAGTTGAAAATTCAAAGGGTGTTATTTATTATCATCACGGTAATGCTGGTAATTTGGAGCTATGGGGAACTAAAGCTATTGATTTTACAAGTAGGGGGTATGATGTTCTGATGTATGATTATAGAGGGTTTGGTAAAAGTACAGGGAAAATTAAAAATGAGAAAATGTTGTATAACGATGCTGTAATGATTTACAAAAAGTTATTACACGATTATGCTGAAAAAAACATTATCATTTTTGGAATCTCATTGGGAACTGGCATCGCAACAAAATTAGCTCATGAAAATAATCCTCAACTGTTAATTTTAGAAACACCATATTATAATTTTTACGATGTTTCTAAGTTTCACTACCCTTATTTACCTAATTCTATTTTATTACATTATCAATTTAAGAATGATAAATTGCTGCCTGAATTAAGCCAACCAATATATTTATTTCATGGAACTGAAGACAAAACTGTACCTTATAATTCTAGTTTAAGGTTAGAAAAACTATCAGAAAATATAAAGTTATTTACAATAGAAAATGGTTCGCATAACGATTTAAATACCTTCCATTATTATCACGAAAAAATGGATGAGATTTTAGATTAAACAGTTTCTCTTTTAAACTCTGATGTAGTATGGAACGTAATTTCAGGGTAATCTGCTTGAGCACTTTGTAATAAAAATTGTGTTTGAGCTAAGAAAACCAAATTCCCATCTTTATCTTCAGCAATGTACTGTGCTTTTCGTTTTACAAAATCCTCAATTTTTGAATCATCATCAGATGTCATCCAGCAAGCTTTGTAAAAGTTTTTGGCCATAAAATCGGCAGAAGCACCATATTCATGCTTAAGGCGGTATTGAATTACTTCAAACTGAAGTTCGCCAACTGTTCCTATAATTTTACGATTACCAGGCTGTTGAGTAAATAATTGAGCAACACCTTCATCTGTTAATTGGTTAATCCCTTTCTCTAATTGCTTAGATTTCATAGGGTCTTTATTAATCAATTCTTTGAAAATTTCAGGAGAAAAACTAGGTATTCCTTGAAAATTCATTATTTCACCTTCAGTTAGCGTATCACCGATTTTAAAGTTACCAGAATCATAAAGTCCAATAACATCTCCAGGAAAAGCTTCGTCAATTACACTTTTGTCTTGAGCCATAAAGCTGGTTGGGTTACTGAACTTTAGTTTTTTATTATTTCTAATGTGCTGATAAAATTTATTTCGCTCAAATTTTCCAGAGCAAATACGTAAGAATGCAATTCTATCTCTGTGATTAGGGTCTAAGTTAGCATGTATTTTAAATACAAAACCTGAAAAGTTATCTTCTGTTGGAGCTATTTCTCTAACATCTGTAGTTCTACTTCTTGGAAAAGGAGCAATTTTTATAAATGCATCCAACAATTCTTGTACACCAAAATTATTTAAAGCACTACCAAAGAATACAGGAGCTAATGTTCCGTCTAGGTATTGTTGTTCATTAAACTCTTCATAAACACCTTCAATTAATTCAATATCTTCTCTAAGTTTATTAGCTGGAGTTTCTCCGATTTGTGTGTCTAGAGCGCTATCATTTAAATCTGATATTGATACAATATCACGAGCTAGTTTAGTTTTGCTTGCATCAAAAAGGTTTAGGTGTTTTTCAAACATATTGTAAACCCCTTTAAAAGTTGCTCCAATTCCTATTGGCCAACTTAGTGGACGTACTTTTATTTTTAGAATATCTTCAATTTCGTCAAGCAAATCAAATGGGTCTTGTCCTTCACGGTCCATTTTGTTAATGAATACAATAACAGGAGTGTTACGCATTCTACAAACTTCCATTAATTTTTTTGTTTGAGCTTCAACACCATTAGCACAATCAATTACTAATATTACACTATCTACAGCAGTTAGAGTCCTATAGGTATCTTCAGCAAAATCTTTATGTCCAGGAGTATCTAATATATTTATTTTAGTGCCTTTGTAATTAAAAGCCATAACAGAGGTTGCAACAGAAATACCTCTTTGCTTTTCAATTTCCATAAAATCAGAAGTAGCTGTTTTTTTAATCTTATTAGATTTTACAGCACCTGCTGACTGAATTGCACCACCAAAAAGTAGCAGTTTTTCAGTTAAAGTTGTTTTACCTGCATCAGGGTGAGAAATGATGCCAAAGGTTCTTCTCTTGTTTATTTCTTCTGTTAAACTCATAATGCCGCAAAAGTAAATTTTTTTAAGTTGTTTTTGTTGATAAGATAAAAGAAGTGTCTATATTTTTTGATAGAAAGAGGATTAAGTTTGGATAAACTTATAAAACCATATTAAATATGAAAAAAATGATTTTAGCAACTGTAGCAATTTTTGTTGCCAGTTTATTTTTAGTTTCGTGTAGCTCAGAGAGTGATGTTTTGGGTTCTTTTTCTAAAAGAAAATACCTGAAGAACTTTAAAGAAAAGAAAGTGAAGTATGAAGATAAAGTAGAGGAATTAGAATTGGCTTCAACAAAACAACTTAAGACTGAAGACTTAATAGTAAATACAATAGTTCAACCTCAAGCTTTAACTGCTAATGCACCAATAGCTTTAACTAAATCAGTTCAGAAGTCGGCTCTTAAATCAGCGATTAAAGAAATGCGCAATTGGAATAAATATAATAGGAATATTGAAGAAAACTTCTTGGTTTATAATAATGAAGCAGGAGACATGCATGATGCTTTTAATAAAATAAGTTTAAATTCTAAGCAGGTAGATGATGTGGTTCTTATTATTTTAGGAATTTTTATTCCACCATTAGCAGTTTATTTATATGAAGATGCTATTACAGCTAACTTTTGGGTAGATTTATTGCTAACTCTATTGTTTTGGATTCCAGGAATTATATTTGCAATGTTAGTTATGTTTGCAGATGTTTCAGTTTAAATAAACTTTTACTTTAAAAAAAATAGCTCTGATAATTATCAGAGCTATTTTTTTTAAAACCTTATTTTTTAATTTTTTCCACCTAACATCAACAATTCATTAATTACAATTTCAGTGATGTATTTCTTTTCTCCATTTTTATCTTCATAGCTTCTATTTACTAATTTCCCTTCAATAGCAATTTCATTTCCTTTTTGTAAGTGTTTCTCAATAATATCAGCAGTTTTTCCCCATGCTAAAAGGTTGTGCCATTGTGTTTCTTTAATTAATTCACCTTTATTGTTTTTATAACTTTCGTTGGTAGCTAGTGAGATTTTAGCTAATTTTTTTCCACTTTCTAAATTAATAATTTCAGGTGTGTTTCCTAAGTTACCAATCAATTGTACTTTGTTTCTTAATGTACTCATTGTATATAAGTTTTAGTTTTGTAAACCTGATTTGTTCAGATTTAATGAAGCAAAGTAAAGAGAGATGCAAAAAAATATTCGGTTATTAATTATTTGCTTTCGTTTGTTGTTGTTTGTAATTATTTGTAGTCGTTTGTAAACGAATAATTATTTATATTTGTTGAGATGTAAATTTAAAAATATGAGTAAACCAACTTGTTTAGAATGCGGTGAATCTTTTGTAGGAAGAGCTGATAAAAAGTTTTGTTCTGACTATTGTCGTAATGCATACAACAATAAAATAAATAAAGACAGTAAAAACTTAATTAGAAATACTAATAATAAATTAAGAAAAAACTGGCGAATATTAGAGGAGTTAAACCCAAATAAAAAAGGAACAGTTTCTAAAAACCAGCTTGATTCCAAAGGGTTCGATTTTGGGTTGATAACTAGTGTTTACAAAACAAAAACCAATGATGTTTATTATTTCTGTTATAATCAAGGGTATCGAATTTTAGAAAATGATAAATACATGTTGGTTAAAAAGGATTAAATGATAATTGTCCTTTTTTTAAATAAACCCTTTCGTTAATCTTGGAATATGAGAACTAAGTTAAAACAATTTTACAGTTTTGTCGAAGAGTTGATTGTTAAGTTTGTGGTAGATAATTCATTAAATTATAGTGGGTCAATTGCTTTTTTTACTATATTTTCATTACCTGGTATTTTAATTGGAGTAATCTTAATTGCAGGTTCTGTTTTTGGAGAAAATACGGTGAAGGGGGAGTTATATGAGCAAATCAAAACTTTGGTTGGTGAATCATCTGCTAATCAAATTCAAGATATAATACAAAACCTTGAAAATGCTGATTTTAATTATGTAGCATTTGCAATTGCTGTTTCAACTTTATTATATGGTTCGACTTCTGTTTTTGCATCCATACAAGATGGAATAAATGTAATTTGGGGATTACGCCCCAAACCAAAAAGAATAGCTTTAAAATTTATTTTAAATAGATTGTTGTCAATAGCAATGATTGTTACTATCGGTTTTTTAATGTTAGTATCTCTTTCTGTTGATACTTTGGTTGTTGTTTTTAACGATTTTTTAGTTGAGATTTTAGATGAAAAAAGTGCAACAGTTGTTCTTGCGTTAGAATCTGTTAGTTTTTCTATTATTGTTTTTGTCGTTTTTACTACAGTTTATAAATTTTTGCCAGATGCTAAAGTTGGCATAAAAGATGTATTAAGAGGAGCATTATTAGCGACCATTCTTTTTATGATTGGTAAATATTTAATTAGTTTTTATTTAGGTAATAGTAGTTTTGGAACAGCTTATGGTGCAGCTGGTTCATTGGTGTTGTTGTTGATTTGGGTTTATTATTCAGCAATGATTTTGTTGTTTGGTGCTGAATTTATAGAAGTTTATACAAGAAAAAACAACAGAATTATTGCACCAAGTTCTCAATCTGTTAAAATTATAACTAAAGAGGTTCATTTAAAGTAATTAATAATATAGTGTTGATAAAGACAGATAACTAGTGAAACAATAACCATTTAAAGTCGTTTACTTAGTAGTATGAAAAAAATACCATTTATATTTATCTTAATTGTTTCAGCTACTTTTTGTATTTCGTTTTCTGAACCTTTTGTTGAAAAAACGGATGTTGTTGAAGTTGTTGGATTAAATGATTCAATTAATTATAATTTTGTTTCTTCAGAACAATTATATGCTGAGAGATGGAATGTTTTGCCACAACCAAATTTTTGGAGGACATTAATGCAAATGGGTGACGATTCTGCTGTTATTAATATTGCAAGCACACGCCAAATTATAAAGAGAATTGCAGTAAAAGATTGGAATGACCAAACTGATGCTCAAAAAGATTTATTTCGAGATAGCGTTAGAACTCATTATAATTTAGCTTCAGAAGCTAAAGTGTTTATGACATCAGGTAAAAGAGATTTCTATGATTTTGAAAAAGTAATACCAAGCATAGGAAGAGGTATAGCTGTTTTTAAAGAAAATGGAGTAGATCCTTTTTATGCTCAAGCAATATTATTAATTGAAAGTCCAAATAAATTACAAAAATCTCAAGTAGGTGCTTATGGTTCATTTCAAATCATGAAAAATGTTGCAATTAACTTAGGTCTAATAGTGAATAAAACGATTGATGAACGTGAAGATTTTGATAAAAGTGCTTGGGGTGCAGCAAAATTGATTAAAACAATCTGTATTCCTGAGTTAAATAAAATTTTAGATGCCCGATGTATTGAATACCAGCCAACAGATATTTGGTATCGTTTATTAGTTTTACATGTCTACCATGCAGGAGCAGGAAATGTAAAGCATGCTATAAACGCTATAGATCCTAAAAAAGGAGACATAAATTTAATAACAACTTTATGGCAGACAGAGGCTGCTGGTTTTAGAAATGCTTCTCAAAATTATTCTCAATTAGCATTAGCAAGTATGCTTGAATTAGATGAGATAATTTATCATAATTGTAACAATATTATTCCCTGTAATTAATTTTTTTATTTCTCACTTTAAAAGACTAAATTTATTTAATCTAAAGAAATTAAAGTGTCAAAGGAAATAGAGCAGCTAAAATTAAAAGTTAAAGAACTTCAAAAAGAAAATGAACTTTTACGAAGTGGAATAACAAGTTTTTTAGCAACAGGACCTACTGTAAATACACCTTCACAATTCAAACCGATTTTTGATAAAGCAGAGACGACTGTAAGGGATTATTTTACAAAATTAAAAGCATCTCCATCTAAAGGAAGGATAGAAATAAATGATGAGCGTTATGTCTTACTTCGAGCTTCATCTCTCTCATTTGGATTTTTAAATAAAATAAAGGATTTATATTCAGATAAAGGAGAAAAAGAAGCCTATTTAATTGGTAGAAATTTTTTGTTTGATATAGCTCATGTTTTAGGCTTAGAAGATGCTAAAAGTTTTCATTTTAAAATGGATTTAAATGATCCTATTTCAAAATTATCTGCAGGGCCAATTCATTTCGCTTATACAGGCTGGGCATATGTAGATATTCTAGAAGAAAGTAATCCAAGTCCAGATGAAAATTTCTTCTTGAAGTATCACCACCCTTATTCTTTTGAAGCAGACTCATGGTTAAGAGCTGGAGTCAAATCTGAATATCCAGTATGTGTTATGAATGCTGGTTATTCTTCAGGTTGGTGTGAAGAAAGTTTTGGAATACCATTAACAGCAGTAGAAATTACTTGTAGAGCAAAAGGAGATGATAATTGTACTTTTATAATGGCTCCACCTGATAGAATACACAGTTACTTACCTAAAGGACAAGATATAAATACTGTAAATGATAATTATGATGTGCCATTATTTTTTGAACGAAAAAAGGCTGAAGAAAAAATAAAAACCTCTTTAAAAGAAAAAGAAACTTTACTAAAGGAAGTACATCATCGTGTTAAAAACAACCTTCAAATTATATCAAGTCTTTTAAATCTTCAAACTAATTATTTAAATGATTCCGAATCTATAGAACTTTTTCAAGAAACGAAAAATAGAATTAAAACGTTGGCTTTAGTACATGAAAAGCTATATAAATCTGAGGATGTAGAGTATGTAAATATTAAGAATTATATTCAATCAATTGTAGACTTATTAAGTTATTCATACAACAAAGAATATATTGATGTTTCAATTAATATTGATGATGAGTTGTTTGATAAATTTGATATTGAAAAAGCTATTCCTTGCGGATTAATAGTTAATGAAGTTGTTTCTAATGCTTATAAACATGCTTTTGATAAAATATTAAAAGGTAAAATTGATATTTCATTAGAAATTGATGGCTCTATATGTAGAATGATTGTGTCTGATAATGGGGTAGGTCTTCCTGATGATTTTGATCCAAATAATTTAAATTCTCTTGGTTTAGAGTTGATTGATGCGTTAGTACTTCAGTTAGATGGAGATTACAGCATGGAAAGTAAAAGTGGTACCAAAATAAATATTGAATTTTTGTACTAAAAATTAGCATGAGAAACGTCATCTTTTTTTTAAGAATATTATATTAGCATTGATAAAAAATAAATTATGAGTGATTATTCTGAATTAATTTCTAAAATAGAAAACAAATACAAAAAATTAGGACAAGATCCTGAAGCTTATTTTAAAGGCTTATTGCATGCAAAACCAATTAATTACTGGGATTACATTCAAGTTGATACATTGTTGTCTTTACAAAAAACTAGAACTGATTTCCCAGATGAAACAGTTTTTGTAATGTATCATCAAGTAACAGAGTTGTTATTAAATATGATGACTCATGAGATGAAGCAAGTTTGTAATCATGAAAATCTTACGGCAAGTTATTTTATTAATAAATTAGGGAGAATGAATCGATACATTCAAATGTTAGCAAATTCATTTGATGTAATGAGATTAGGAATGGACCCAGAGCAGTATAACGAGTTTAGGTTTACTTTAACTCCAGCTAGTGGATTCCAATGTGCTTCATTTAGAGAAGCCGAAATTTTCAGCACAGACGTTAAAAATTTAGTTGACCCTAGATTTAAGAAAGGGATTAAAAATGAGTCTGATTTTAAAGAATTGTTTGGTAAGATATATTGGCAAGCAGCTGGAACTGATTTTAAATCGGGAGAAAAGTCATTACTTTTAAAAGCTTTTGAAGATAAGTATCTAGGTCATTTTATTGAGATGGCTGAAGAGTATAAAGGGAAAAACTTGTGGCAAAAATATGTTGCACTTCCTGAATCGGAGAAAAATAATCCAGAGTTAATACAAGCAATGAAGGATTTAGATATTGAATTTAATATTAAGTGGCCTATAGTTCATTTAAATGCCGCTAGAAAATATTTAGGAGGAGGAGATGATGCAACAGAAGCAACAGGAGGTAGTGATTGGCAAAAATATTTACACCCTATGTATCAACGTAGAATTTTCTTTCCAGGAATTTGGTCGGAAGATGAATTAGAAAATTGGGCAAAAGATTACTAAAAATCTATTTGTAAGTTTAGAATTAACTAATTTTAGAGTGGAAACATTATCCAATATTTATGGAAAAATATGATTTATGTGTTATAGGTGGAGGCCCAGCAGGATATGCAGCGGCGATGAGGGCTATAGACTTTGATAAAAAAGTTATTTTAATAGAGAAAGATAAGCTTGGAGGTGGAGGTATTTATAATGGGGCATTGGCTTCTAAAACTATGTGGGAATTATCATCTAGATATAGAAAAGTCTATGATGAACTAGGTAAAGATAGAGCTGATAGGAATTTAGATATTACTTATGATGAAGTTAAGAGGACGATTGATGAAGCAATTTTTGATCGTAAATTTCAATTGACTTGTCATTTAAGGATTATTCATGCAGAAACTGGTTTGATTACTTATGAAAAAGGAACGGCTAGTTTTATTAATAACCATGAGATAAAAATTTCAAAGCAAGATGGTTCAGAGCAAGTAGTATATGCTGAAAACACTATAATTGCAGCAGGTAGTCGTCCTCGTCATCTTCCTAATATTGAAGTAGATGAAAAAATAATACTTACTAGCGATGGACTTTTGGAATTAGATGATTTCCCTAAAAGTATGGTAATTATTGGCGCTGGAGTTATTGGTTGTGAGTATGCGACAATGTATTCTAATTTTGGTCAAACTAAAGTTTATATTATTGATAGAGCTGATCGAATATTACCATTTGAAGATGATGATGTTTCTGAGCTTATTTCAAAAAATTTAGAAGAAAAAGGTGTAACTATTCATAGAAAAGCTAATCTTAAAAGAATTGAGGTTATAGATGGAATGGTTGAGTATGAAATAGATGGAGTAAATGGTTCTGAAGTTATTAGAGTTGAAAAAGCGCTATTATCTATAGGTCGTGTTCCAAATGTTGAAAGTCTGCATATTGAGAATGCAGGTGTTAAAATGAGTAAAAGAGGAGTGCATATTGGGGATGTAGATACCCAAACTAATATACCTAATATTTATGCTGTAGGAGATATTTCTGGTCGTATACCTTTAGTTAATGTTGGAGAAAGAGAAGCAAGGCATGCTGTAGTTAAAATGTTTGCCGACTTTCCAGTTAAACCAATTAATTACGAAAATGTATCTACAATAATGTTTTTAAACCCTGTTGTAGCTTCAGTTGGTGCAAATGAAAAGATATTAAGGGAAAAAAATATACCTTATAGAGTTGCAAAGGTTGATTACTCAACAATCGCAAGAGCAATAACAATGAGGCAAACAGAAGGGTTCTTTAAACTTATCGTTTCAGATGATGATGAAATGAAAATATTAGGAATGAGAGCTGCAGGTTATCATGCTTCATCTGCAATACAAAGTATAGCATTGTTGATGTATATGGATAAAGGTATTGACGAGCTAGCTCATATGATTCATCCTCATCCATCTATTGTTGAAGGTGTGCAGGAAGCAGCAAGGATGTTATTAGGTAAATCGATATATAAATCAGCTGTATTTAGAGATAAACTAAAATGCTATAGTTGTAGAGAGGGAGTTTGTAAGCCTTTAAACATCATAGATGAATCTAAACACATCAAGTTTGAAGAAGTAGCTAGGCACTTTCATGAAGGAAAAGAAGATTAGTTGTTTTTATTTAAGTTTTTAAGGATTGTAAAAGCTCTATCTATACTTTCATCATCAACTATAATTGTAAATTCATGCATCGTTGAAATAATGTCTAAAATGTTTATTCCTTCCCAAGCAATTTTCTTTAAAATGAAATAATATATTCCTGATACATCAGCATTTTCACTTGGTAGTTTTATTGTAAGGGAGGATAGACCATTTGTTTTTTGAACTAAAGTTTCATGTTTAAAAATATCGTCAAATCCATCAAAATCTGAGTCACTTAATATAATAGAGGTTTCATAAACTCCTTGAGAAAAAGCGAAGAATATATCTTTTTTACTTTTAATTGTATTTAAAAGGACTGCTTGTCTCTCGATTAGAGTTTCAGAATTATTAAAAGTATAATAAGTTATTTTTGAACGAACAGTTATATCACCTAGCTTACCGATAACTTTTTTCACTTTAATTTTTAAGTTAGGATCAAATTTAGGTGACAATCTTTTTAGAGCCATTACAATTGCTCCAATTTGAACATCTTTGTTTGTTAATTCATCTATTTCTGGTTTTATTTGACGAGAAAGTGAAGATAAATTAATAATTCCTTCAGCCAGTGCTTCTTCTAAAAATGGCGATTTTTTAATTATTTCCTCAACAATAACATGCGTAGCTTTCATAACTTATTTATTAAATATTAGTTTGAATGTGCTAAAAATAGTAAATAAAGTTAAATATTTAACAATTAGTTTAAATATTAATTTAAATAATTAGTATTCTATAGTTTGTTTTTGAGCAGCTTTCTCAATTATTTCTCTTCTTCTATCAATTCTGCGTCTTAACTTTGCTTCCTTATCTAGTAGCTTGTCATACATAAAAGATAGTGGATTAGTTAATATGTGTAAAGTATTAAATTCAAAAGGTTCTATATTACGATCTTGGTACATTTTTACACCTTTCATTTTAATTTCTTGATCTTTAAAATTTAGTTCTTCAAAAGCTTTTTTGAAATCAGCATAAGATGGCCAAGGAAATATTTCAACCTCCTGCAAGCTAATAGAGTCTCTATACAGATTGAATTTGGTCAAATATTTACCAAAAGTATTTTTTGGAATGATATATGCTAACGTTTTATATCCTATATAAGATATTATCAAAGTATCATTTTCTGTAACAATTAATTCAAAAGAGCCTTGTTGATCTGTTTTAGTTCCAAGATTAGAAGAGCTAGTTATATGAGCGCCAATTAAGGGTGTATTTTTGTTTCCGTTGACAATTGTTCCGCTAAGAATATATGTTGTATCAATTTGTGCTGAAGCAATGAAATGACAAAGAGTAAATAGAGTTATAAATAGGATGTTTTGCTTCAATGTTTTTTATTATAAAATTAGATTATAATTATACATCTAAAACCTAAAAAATGTTAAATCAATTAGCAATAAATTAGTACATCATGATTATTTTTAGTTTTTTTATAAGTATTATATTAGAATATGAATTATATAGAGTTAAGTGTTGAGATATCTCCACTAGAAATTGGTCGTGAAATTACTGTAGCTGAATTAGCTGAATTAGGTTTTGAAAGTTTTGATGACTTTGATAAAGGGGTTAAAGCTTATATTCAAGAAGATGAGTTTAGCAAGGAGGCAGTAAAAGAAATTTCAATTTTTAAAAACGAAGAATTTAAAGTAAATTATACAATTAATTTAATAGAAGATAAAAATTGGAATGAAGTTTGGGAGCTAAGTTTTGAACCAATTAATGTAAATAATCAATGTTTTATTAGAGCTCCTTTTCATGAGGTTAGAAATGATATTCAATTCAATATTGAAATAGAACCAAAAATGTCTTTTGGTACCGGTCATCATGAAACTACCCATTTAATGATAGAAGAATTATTAGAAATGGAAATGGACGGTAAAAATGTGTTAGATATGGGGTGTGGAACTGGTGTCTTAGCAATTTTAGCGGAGTTTAAAAATGCAAAAAATATCTGTGCTATTGATATTGATGAATGGGCTTATGAAAATACTATTGAAAATATTAGCAGAAACAACTGTAAGAAAATTGAAGCTTTAAAAGGTGGAGCTGAATTACTTAATAATAAAAAATTTGATATTATTATAGCGAATATAAATCGTAATATTTTATTAAATGATATGGAAACTTATTTATCTTGTTTGAAAGAAAATGGTGATTTATTATTGAGTGGTTTTTTTAGCTCAGATAAAGAAATTTTACTTGATGAAGCAAAGAAATATGACGCATATTTAAGTAATGAAAATAATAAAAATGATTGGACTCTTTTGCACTTAAAAAGGAATTAAATGAAAAAAATAGTACTCTATACTTTATTCTTATTATTAACCTTCTCTGGTTATTCTCAAGTAAAAATTAAGAACTTCACTTCTGATTCTACAATATTCTTTCAAGAGATGGAAGAGTTTTTAACTGCATCTAGAAAGGAAGATGGTAAGTTAGTAATGGATGAATTTTCATGGGATTGGTATGGAGGTAAATTTACAGAAGACCAGAAAAAAGGTGTTTATAAAGTAGCTAATTTAATGTTAGCTAAAAGAAAAAGAGCCTTCCCTGATTTTAGAAATTATTTAATATCAGTATCAAAATTTGTAAATAGTAAATATCAAACACCTCAAACTTTTGATAGTTGGCAAGCAATTTTGATTAGATTAATTAATAGTAACAGTAAAAATAATTTTAGTGATTATTTAGATGCTTGTAATACATTATTTGAAGATAATGCATTGTATAAATCTGCTGCTAATGAATGGAAGGCAAATAATAATAATTATAAGTTTGGTTATGATAGTTTACCCACAATAGAGTTTGACGCTTTAACATTAACTTGTTATTCAAAAGGAGATAGTTCTGTAATTTATAATACTAAAGGTGTTTATTATCCTACAGAAGAAAAGTGGGTAGGTCAAGGGGGTAAAATTGACTGGGAAAGAGCTGGTTATTCAGCTGATTCTGTTTATGCTGAAATTGGAGAATATATTATCGCAGTTAAATCACCTACTTATAAAATTGAGAATGTTATTTTTTACGATTTACTCCATTTTGATAAACCATTAAAAGGAAGTTTTGAAGAAAAAGTATTAGCAGGAGTTACTATTGAAAAAGCTTCTTACCCTAGATTTGATTCTTATAATAAAAGATTACAAATTAAAGATATAGCAAAGGGGGTTGATTATATTGGCGGGTATGCGTTACATGGAAGAAAAGTTATTGGAAAAGGTGATGAAGAACAGGATGCGGTTCTAATTTTTTATAAAAATGATTTACCTTTTGTTAAAATGGCATCAAAAGGCTTTAGTATTCGACCTGAAAAAATTAGTTCAGATATTGCTTCAGTAACTATTTATATGAAGTCCGATTCAATTTATCATCCAGGTTTATCTTTTAAGTTTTTTATAGCAGATAGAAAAGTTGCTTTAATTCGTGATAAACAAGGGATAAAAAATGCCCCTTATTATAATTCTTATCATCAAATTGATATGGATTTTGAGTCTCTATACTGGAATATTGATGATCCAATGATTGAGTTTACTAATTTAATTGGAGGAACAAAAATTGATGCAATATTTACATCTACGAACTATTTTAGCCAAGATGCATATATAGATATGGCTGGTTTATCTGATGTTAATCCACTTTATCAATTAAAAACAATCACATTAAAATTAGATACCAATTTTTTAACCTTGGAGCAAGTAGCAAATTTTATGAGGTTGTCAAAAGAGCAAGCAATATCATTAATGCTTAATTTATCATACCGAGGATTTGTTTTATATGATTATGATAATGAAGAATTAATTGTCCAAGATAAGTTAATTAATTGGGTTAAAAATAGTGCAGGAAAGCTAGATTATGATGTGATAGGATTTTACTCAAAGATTAAAGGTGCAAGTAATGGAACATTAAGTTTACTAAATTTTGATTTAACTTTAAGAGGAGTAAATAGTGTACACGTTAGTGATTCTCAGCAGGTAACAATTTTCCCAAAAAATAGAGAACTTATTTTAAAGAAAAATAGAGATTTTGATTTTGGAGGAGTTGTACAAGCAGGTCGTTTTGATATTATGGGAAGTGATTTTTCGTTCAAATACGATGAGTTTAAAATAGAAATGCCAAATGTAGATTCATTGAGAATTTATGCAGAAACGGGTCAAGTTGATGATTTAGGAAACCCAGTAATAAGGCCAGTAAAAACATTAATTAATAAGATACAAGGTGATTTAATTATTGATAGACCAAATAATAAATCTGGAGTAAAGCCTTCACCAAACTATCCAATTTTAAATAGCTTTAAAGATTCGTATGTCTTTTATGATAGGCCTGAAATTCAAGGTGGACAATATCAAAAAGATGATTTCTATTTCCATGTAAACCCTTTTACTATTGACAGTTTAGATAACTTTAATAATAACTCTTTAAAATTTGAAGGGACCTTTATGTCAGCAGGAATTTTTCCAGATTTTGACGAGGTTTTAAAATTGCAACCAGATCACTCATTGGGTTTTGTTCGTAAAACACCTCCAGATGGTTTCCCTATGTATGGTGATAAAGGAAAATTTACAAATGATATAAAAATGAGTCATGAAGGCTTAAAAGGAGATGGTAAATTAGAGTACGTAACATCAACAACTTATTCTAATGAGTTTATATTTCTTCCAGATTCGATGCATGCGATAGCTCAAAGCTTTAGTGTTGAAGAGAGTCCTGTAGCTGTAGAGTTTCCTCCTGTAGAAGGTGAAAATATTAAGACAGTTTGGCATCCTAAAGAGGATTATATGATACATAAACAAATATCGGCACCAATTAGAATGTATGATATGAAGTCTGTTATGCATGGTCAAACACGAATTCAACCTGATGGTTTGTTTGGTAAAGGAATTTTTGAGTTTGAAAGAGCTGAAATGGAATCAAATAAAATCAATTTTAAGTTTAAAGATTTTCAATCCGATACCGCTGATTTTAGATTGAAAGATTTTGAAGGTGGTGAAGATGGGGCTTTGTCGTTTGCAACAAATAACGTTAATGCTTACGTAACTTTTGCTGAAAGGTATGGTCAATTTAAATCTAATGGAGGTGGATCGTATATTGATTTTCCTCAAAATCAGTACATATGCTATATGGAAGAGTTTAAATGGTATATGGATAATGATGAAATAGAATTAACTGCTGGAGAACAAAAATCTACAGATGCAACTGGTGTTAAGTTAGATGGTGCTCAATTTATTTCTATACATCCAGACCAAGATTCGTTAAGTTTTTTCTCATCTAAAGCTCGATATGATTTAAAAAATAAAATAATTAATGCAGATGGGGTTAAGTTTATGAATATTGCAGATGCAATGCTTTATCCTGATAGTGGAAGGGTTGTGGTAGAAAAGAAAGCTAAGATGAGAACTTTAAATAATGCAAAAGTTGTAGCAAGTTATATTACACAAAACCATAGTATTTATAATTCAACGTTGAATGTATATGGGAAAAGAAATTATTCAGGTACGGGTTATATAGATTATATAGACGAGTTAAGTACTACCCAAACTATTTATTTAGAAAACTTAGGAGTAGATACAACTGGACAAACTTATGCTACAGGTCAAATTGCAGAAGATGCAAACTTTAAGTTAAGTCCATTCTATGAATATAAAGGGAAAGTAAATTTATTTGCAAATAATGAATTTTTAACCTTTAAAGGATTAGGGAGAATTTTACATGATTGTGATTTGTTAACTAGAAACTGGTTCACATTTGAAACAAAAATTAATCCTAATGATATTTATATTCCGATAGATAGTACAACTAAGAGTGCTGATGGGAATCCTTTATTGGCTGGAGTTATGTTAAGTTCAGATTCATTAGGTGTTTATACAATATATTTAAATAGTAAAAAGAAATATAGTCATGAAGAAGTAATTAGAGCCCAAGGTTATCTATATTATGATAAAGAAACAACAGAATATAGAATATCTAATAAAGATAAGTTACAAGAAATGTCTTTTAATGGAAATTACTTGAGTTTAAATACTAAAAATTGTAAAGCTTATGGTGAGGGTAAAATAAATTTAGGAGCAAATACTGGGCAGGTAACAATTAACTCCGCAGGGGCTGTTCAACATAATCAATTAGATAATGAAGCTATCTTTGATTTAGTTTCTATAGTAGATTTTTTCTTTAGTGAAGAAGCATTAAAGAAAATGTCGAAACGATTACAAGAAGCAAGCTCTTTAGATCCAGTTAAATTAGATAGACCAACTTTTGAAAAAGGGTTAAGAGAAGTAATTGGAAAAACAGAAGCAGATAAATTAATTGCTCAAGCAAATTTATATGGCGAGTTTAAGAAAATACCTGATGAACTGAGAAAGACATTAGTTTTTAATGATCTTAAATTTAAATGGGATGATAATGGAAGGAGATATAAGTCTTTTGGTAAACTTGGTATAAGTAATATTGATAAAGAACAAATTAATAAATATGTTGATGGTAAAGTTGAAATAATTAAAAAGAGAAGTGGTGATATTTTAAATATTTATATTGAGATTGATAAAAATAACTGGTATTTCTTTACTTATACTAGAGGAATGATGCAGGCCATATCTTCAGATGTTGATTTTAATACTGCAATACAAGAAACAAAACCAGATAAAAGAAAATCTAAAGCTGAAAAAGGTCAAGAGCCATATCAGTTTATGTATTCAACAGAAAGAAAGAAAGTTGATTTTTTAAGGAAATTTGACGATTAATTTTGGATAATATTTAGATTTTTGCATCCATATAATATATTATTACTTTTGTAGAAAACCTTAAATGGTATATAATAGAGCATATAAAATAATACTTTTAACTTTTGCCTTATTGTTTGTTTGTATAAATACAAATGCACAATATGCATCAGAGGATGAACTTAAAAAAGCTGCCGACAATTATTTTGTTGAGCAAGATTATATTAAGGCATTGCCTTTATTTTCTCAATTATTAAGTTTATACCCTAAAGACGTTAACTATAACTATAAGTATGGTACCTCATTCTTTTTTGCAAAAAGAGAAAAAGATGATGCCCTTAAATTTTTAAAGTTTGCAACATCTAAAGCAACTGTTGATCCTAAGGCTTATTTTTATTTAGGATTGGTTTACCATCATAATTACCAATTTTCTGCTGCAGAAATAAATTATAAAAAATTTAAAGAAAAGGGTAATTCTAAAGATGTTGCTGAATTAGGTGTAGATCGAAATATTGAAATGTGTAAAAATGGGTTACGTTTATTAAAAAGTATGACTGATATAGGTGTACTTTATAAAAAAGAAATAAAAGCAACAGAGTTTTTTAGAAGTTATGATTTAAAAGGTATTGGTGGTAAAATTATTGTAAAACCAGATGAGTTTAAAACTAAACTTGATATTAAGAAAAATGAAACCTCTTTAATTCACTTAGGAGACCAACCTAAAATGGTTATTTTTTCTTCTTATGGAAGTGATGGGAAAACAGGTAAAGATATTTATAGAGTAATAAAGCTGCCTAATGGAGAGTGGAGTAAGCCAGCAAGTATAGGAGAGGGCATAAATACCATTTTTGATGAAGATTATCCTTTTTTACATCCTGACGGTAAAACATTATATTTTAGTTCAAAAGGTTATAATAGTATGGGGGGGTATGATATTTTTAAATCCGAATTAAATCAAGAAACTGGTCAATGGTCATTTCCTGAAAATTTAGATTTTCCTATAAATACTCCCGATGATGATATATTGTTTATATCGGATATTGATAACGAGTTAGCCTTTTTTGCTTCTTCAAGAGCAAGTATGCAAGGTGAACTTACAGTTTATAAAGTTCAAGTAGATGCTCAACCATCTGAAAATTCTATTGTAAAAGGAATTTTTATTGCAGAATCTAATCCAAATTTAAAAGCAGCAACTATTTCTATTGTTGATGTGGAAAAAGAACGTACTTATGGAGTTTATAAAACTGACGATAAAAGTGGTGATTATTTATTAGTATTCCCTAGTAACGGAGGTAAATATAAAATCTTGGTTGAAACTACTGATAATGCACCTATTCATTCTGCAGTCATTGAATTACCTGTTTTAGAAGGTTTTCGAGCATTAAAACAAGAGCTTAGATTGGTAGGAGAAGGTGATGATGAAAAGTTAGTAGTTAAAAATTTATTTGATGAATCTGATGAATTTGATATTACAGACCCATTAATTGTTGAAAATTTACTGAAGATTAAAGCAAAAATGGATGTAAATATTACCGAAGAAGAATTATTAGCTAAAGCAAACAATAAAAATATTGCTTCAGCTAGTGATTATGCCGATTTATCTAACGAAGAATTGAAGTCAACATCAGTAAAACAGGCAGACAAAATTATCGAAAAAGCTAAAACTTCTAGAAATCAAGCTAATTACAGTTATCAATTAGCAAATCAAAAAAGTATTAAAGCAAAAGAGTTATTTGCTCAATCAAGAAATTTAGAAAAAGAGGCTGAAAATGAATCAGATGAAGGAATAAAACAACAAAAATTAAATGAAGCTAAAAAAGCCAAAAACAAAGCAGCAGGTTTTGTTAACGAGACATTAGCAGCGCTTAATTTAGCAAAAGCTCTTGAAAGTGAGGCAGTAGAAAGAGAGAGTGATGTAGAAAATGTTAAAGCATTAAAAGCTGAAATTAGTTCTTCAATAGATGCTGGAAATAGAATTGGAGCAGAAGAAAAATATGCAAAACTGGAAGAAATTACTGAAGCAGCATATCAAAACCAATCAGTTATAAATACTGAAAAAGAACTTGTAGAAAATAAATTTACCGAAAAAGAAATCGCATATAATAAAGCAAGAAATGAGGTAATAGAACTTACAAACAGAGAAATTGAATTAAACGGAAGTATAGAAAGTATAGAAAGTAAAATTGTATCAACAACAAAGAAAAATGATAAAGCTGATTTGGAAAGTCAGTTAAGTGCATTAAAAATTGATTTGGAAGATGTTAAATATGATTTAGGTGTTGCTAAAACAAATGAATCAAAACTTAAAACTGAATATACTACTATAAAAAACAATACAGCTGCAGCTGAAAAGGTTTTAGAAACAGTTTCTGCTTCCAATCCAAAAAATAACGTTGGTACAGTTGATAAATTAGCTTTATCAAATGATGTGGCCTTTTTTGAAAAAGAAGGATTAGTTGGTTTGTATCCAGAAGAAGAGATTGATACAACAGTAAATACAAATGAGGAAGAAATAGTAAATAACGAAACTGATTACAATTTAGTTGAGCATAAAGATGAGTATTCAATAGTAAATGAAGAAGGTGTTATAAAAGATTATAACACTGAATTTAGTTCTGCGTTAGTTGATGCTGAAAATGAAACTAATGAACGTCAAAAAAGTTTGCTGTTAGCAAAAGTAAATCAAGATTGGGTTAATGCTATTGATGAAGAGATTACTATAAGTAAAAAACAAGCTGAAATATCACCCGATTTAAACGAAAAAGTAAAGCTTAAGAGTAAAATTGAAAAACTAAATAATTTAAAAGAGGAGAAGCAAAAACAAGCGGAGGTTCAACTTTTAATTGCTGAAACGCTTAACAATTCTTCGGATGAAAATGAAGTAGCTGAAGTAAATTCTGATTCTGAAGTTAATGTAATTGATGATGAAGGTAATGTAACTGATTATGAGAAAGATTTTACAGAAGAGTTAGCTTCTATAGATAATGAAGATTTTAGTGCTGAAAACAAAGCAAAAAAGGTAGCCGTTTACAAAAATTGGTCGAATGCTATAGAGCAACAAGTTTTACTTGAAAAAGTTGCATTAGAAAATGCTAATGAAGATGAAAAATTAGAGATAGAACAGAAAATAGCTGAATTGGAAGCTAAACTTCAAGCTAATGAAGATTCTATAGCTCAATTAGAAATCGAAAGTTCTATAGCAACAGTAGATGAAGAAAATTTAACTAATACTTCAACAATAGCAAACCCAGCTAAATATTCAAAAGAAGTTGTAGCTGAAAATGGAGAAGTATTAGATTATTCATCAACTTATGAAAATGAATTAAATTCTACAGATAATAAAGAATTAGTAACTCAAAATTGGATTAAAGCAATTGATGAAGAAATTAACTATAGAAAAGATCAAATAGCTGCTACAACTGATGATGATGAAAAAGCCGTTTTTGCTTTAAGAATTAATGAGTTAAATGCTTTGAAAAATGAAAAGCAAGAAGCTTTAGTTGATTATCAGTTAGCTGCAAATAATACTTCCAATACACAAGATGAAACAAATACGCTTTTAACTAATCCAACGAAACCAGTTATTACTCCAGTAACAAATCTAACTGTTTATAGTTCTTCTCCAAAAGATGAAAAACTAAATGTAAATTATAATGCTGAGTACAATTATAATTCAACTCAGTCGAATAGAGAGTTAGCGACTGTTGATAAATTAAAAGATGAAGCTATTAACTTATATGCTCAAGCAGATGAAAAAACAATTTCATTAGTTTCAATTAAAGATATTGCTGAAAGGGAAGCTGTTATTACTGAAATAAATCAAATCAAAGAGGAAGCTCAAGCTAAAGAAGTTAAGGTAGCTAATGTTTATGCTAGAACCAATAAAGCTGAATTTTATAATAACCAAGAGGTATTATCTAAAGTTAGAGCAAATAGCATTAAAAATTCAGATAATGCTACTATTGCAGAAATGTTAGTGGACGAATCGAATACTTATTTTGAACAAGCAATTAATGAAAGAGCTAAAGCAGAAAATGCTTCTAGTTTTACTTCAAAAGAATCATCTTTACAAAAAGCATATAATCTAGAATTACAAGCTTTGGCAAAACAAACTAATGCAATAATTGCTTATTCTGAAAATAAAAATATTGATAATGTTTACGCAGAAGTAAATGAAAATCCTTCGTCTAAACCTATTGAGAATAATACTATTGGTTCAACTAATAATTCTAACAATAATAATTCGAATATAAATATTGTAGATAATTCAGAAAATGTTTCTTCTACTTCAAGTTCTGCAAGTAAGATTAGTACAACACCAATTTATCAGCCTTTAGCGATTAGTTTGCCTTCTCATCAAGAAAGAATAAAAGGAGATGTTTTAAATAAGGAAGCAGATGAATTAGAAGCGAATGCCAAGGTATTAAATGATAGTGCAACAATAGTAACGAATAAAAAAGAGCAAGAAGATTTAGTAAGTCAAGCAAATGATTTAACTGATGAAGCAAATAAAAAACGTACTGAAGCAGATGTTTTTTATGCAAAAGCTACTGAAATGGAAACAACAGAAGTTGAGTTGGTTGATGAATTAAATGAAAATAGAAATAGTTTAAGTATTGAGAAAATTACTAAGGAAGATGAAGCGATTATTGCTAGTATTTCTAGTGATGAGTTAGCAACAATAACAAATTCTCCTGACTTTAAAAAATACTCAGAAGCGAAGCAATCATCAAGAAGATTAATAAAAGCTGCTGAAGTAGATTATATACAAGCAGATAAGTTTCAGCAAGAAGCTGAAGACGAAAAAACTTTAGGTATTAGTTTAAATGCATTGGCTGCAGGAGCTCAAGGGGATGCTAAAATTAAACTAGAAGGACAGTTGAAAAAGTTAGAAGCAATGATTGCTGAAAACGAAGCGAAGGCTAATGAAGCTAGAAAATCTGCTACTGAAAAAGAACAAATAGCTCTTCGTAAAACTAAAGAAGCGGAAGTTATTTTAGTTAGTAATAATCAAAATGCGAATAAGCTAGTAGCAATAGAAAAAGCTAAAGCTTATGATGCTAATTTATTAGCAAATGTTGGATCTAACGTAAGAACAAGTAACGAAGTTGAATCAGAAGAATTAGTGACTAATGAGAGTGAAGAAGTAGTTGAAAATAATATAACTGAAACAGTTGGTAATAGTGAAGTAGTTAATGAAGTTGAATCAGAAGAATTAGCAACTAATGAGAGTGAAGAGGTTCTAGCAAATAATACTACTGAATCAGTTGTTAATAATGAAGTAGTTAACGAAATTGAATCTGAAGAATTAGCAACTAATGAGAGTGAAGAAGTAGTTGAAAATAATATAACTGAAACAGTTGGTAATAATGAAGTAGTTAACGAAGTTGAATCAGAAGAAATAGCGACTAATGAGAGTGAAGAAGTAGTTGAAAATAATACAACTGAAACAGTTGGTAATAATGAAGTATTTAACGAAGTTGAATCAGAAGAAATAGCGACTAATGAGAGTGAAGAAGTAGTTGAAAATAATACAACTAAATCTGTTGGTAATAATGAAGTAGTTAATGAAATTGAATCAGAAGAAGCAGTTGTAAATAGTCAAGGAAATAGTTCTGTTAGCAATAACGCTACTAAACAAACTAATGTAAATATTAATGAAATACCTAAAATATTAACTTCTCCGATATTTGTGTTTAATGGTAATAATAAATCTGAATACAGTAATAGTAACCCAATACCAGGAGTTGAAATATTACCTGAAGGATTAGTGTTTAAAGTTCAAATTGGAGCATTTAGAAACCCGATTCCACAAGATCAATTTAAAGGATTTGCACCAATTATGGTTGAAGATGCAGGTAATGGAATTAAGCGATATACAGCTGGTTTCTTTAAAACAATTAATATGGCTGTTGAAGCTAAAAATTCAATTAAATCAATTGGGTATGAAGATGCTTTTGTTGTTGCTTTCTATAATGGTAAAAGAATTTCAATAAATGAAGCTAAAGCTAAATTAGGGGAAACAGTAAGTGAAGAGAATACTGTTGCATCAACAAATAATACTCCTCAAAATAATGTAAATAATAACAATACAAACAATAACCAAACTAATAATAATACACTTCCATTAACAACAACTAAAGCTCCAGAAGTAGCTACTAATTATGAAGAAGTTAAAGATGGTGTTTCTACTGATGTGCATAAAATTGAGGGGACTTTCTTTACAATTCAAGTTGGAGTTTACTCTAAACCAGTTACTGCTGACCAATTAAGCAATGTAACACCTCTTAATAGTGAAAAAACGGCTAACGGATTAATACGTTATACTTCTGGAGTATATAAAAACTTAGATGACGCTAATGTAGCTAAAGATAGAATTAGAGGTTTAGGTATAACCGATGCTTTTGTAATTGCTTATGCAAATGGAAATAGAGTTAAAGTTAGTGAAGCATTAGAATACTTAAAAACACCTGAGAACAATTCATCAACTTCAAATGAAGAAATTGAAAATAACGCTACAAGTTCTGTTGGGAACAATACGATTACAAATTCATCTGAAAATTTACCTGAAGTTAATAATTCAACAACTAATATTGAAGATGAAAATTCGTCAACTTCAGCTGAAGCAAATAATGTGACAAATAGTCCTAATGAAGAATCTACTTCTAATAACACAACTGTTCCAGTTGTTAAAGAGCCAATAGACCAAGTAAAAGTAGGTAAGGAATTAAATATTGAGTTTAAAGTTTTATTGGGAGAGTATGAAGATGATATTCCTGTAGATGAAGCTGCAGTTTATTTAAAGCTATCTGGTAAAGGAATGGAAATTAAAGAAGTTGATGGTAAATCTAGATACACAATTGGTGCTTATCCGGATTATCCTTCTGCATTAGATATGCAATTAGAGATGAAAGAAGAAGGCATTAGAAAACCACAAGTTATTGCCTTTAAAGATGGTATGAAAATTGAGGTTGAAGAAGCTTTAGAATTAGTTAAAAATAACAATTAATGAATACAGAAGTTTTAGAGAAAAAAGAAACGAAATCGGTAAAAACCGAAAAGAAACACCTTGTATTGTTTAATGATAACGACAATACATTTGATCATGTAATTAATTTATTGGTAAAAGTTTGTAAGCATGATGCTATACAAGCTGAACAATGTGCTTTTTTGGTACACCACAAAGGAAAGTGTACGGTTAAAAGTGGAGTAATAGAAGAGTTAAGTATTATCGCTGAAATATTGGCAGATAATGGTTTAACAGTTGAAATAAATTAAGACCAAAAAACACAAAATGAGATTTTTAAAACCTGCTGTTTTAACAGCTATAGTTATTGGTTTGGTTGCTTGTTCTAAAGTGCCAATTTCTGGTAGAAGACAAATGAACTTATTGCCAGAAAGTCAATTGATGAGCATGAGTTTAACTCAATATGGAGCTTTTTTACAAGAAAATCCTCCAATGTCTGATACAAACGAAGATACTAAACGTGTAAAACGAGTTGGTGAACGAATTGCTGCAGCTGTTGAAAAATATATGAATGATGAGGGAATGGGTAATAAGATTAAAAATTACAAATGGGAGTTTAACTTGGTAAACGACAATGCAATAAACGCATGGTGTATGCCTGGGGGTAAAGTTGTTGTTTATACGGGGATTATGCCTGTAGCTCAAACTGATGAAGGTTTGGCAGTAGTTATGGGGCATGAAATAGCTCATGCTATTGCACGACATGGAAATGAGCGAATGAGCCAAGGGTTAGTTGCTGCTGCTGGTGCAGCAGGTTTAGCTGTTGCGTTAAAAGAAAAACCAGCAGAAACACAAGCTTTATTTTTAGGAGCTTATGGTGCAGCATCCAGTACAAGTATTTTGGCTTTTGGTAGAAACCACGAAAGTGAAGCTGATAAATTAGGAATGGTATTTATGGCAATGGCAGGTTATCAACCTAAAGAAGCGATCCCTTTTTGGGAAAGAATGAAAGCTGCTTCAGGTGGAGGTAGTGGAGTACCCGAATTTTTGAGTACACACCCAAATCATGATACACGTATTGCTAGAATTACTGAATGGTTACCTGTAGCGGAATCGTATTATGCTAAAGCAGGAAACTAAAAAACTTAAATGAAAAGCGCTGCCTATTTTTTTATCACCTCAATAGCTATTGTTGTCACATTAATTTATGGCAAAACCTTATTGATTCCTTTTGTGTTTGCTTTGTTGTTATGGTTTTTAGTTCGGAAAATTAGGCAGAGTTTAGACAAAATAAAATTTATTAAAAAGTACCTTCCTTACTGGTTTAAAAATCTATTTACATCTTTAGTTTTAATATTAACTCTAGGTTTTGTTTCTAAGTTATTATTGTCAAATATTAATCAGTTAGCACACTCTTATTTAGTATATGAGGCTAATATTGAGTTGGTTATTTCTAAGGCTAACAATTTATTTAATATTGACTTAATTTCTATATTAAAAGGACATTCTGGAGATTTTGATTATGGTTTAATTCTAAAGAAAATATTCAATTCGCTTACCGATTTATTAAGCAATACTTTTATTATTATTATTTATGCATTATTTATCTTTTTAGAAGAAGCTAATTTTGATTCTAAGTTAAGAGGTATGTTTAAAAATGAATACACTAAACTTTCGGAAATTTTAAATAAAATAGAAAGATCTATTACAAAATATATAGGTCTTAAAACCTTGTTAAGTTTAATAACAGGAACTTTAAGTTATATTGTTTTAGCCATAATAGGAATAGACGCTCCTTTGTTTTGGAGTTTTTTAATATTTGCATTAAATTTTATACCAACAATAGGCTCGTTAATAGCCACTTTATTTCCTGCCATATTTTGTTTGTTACAATTTGGAGAGTTTAATCAAGCATTAATGGTTTTGGTTTTTGTTGGGGCAATACAAGTATTGGTAGGTAATTTATTAGAGCCAAAACTAATGGGGAACTCTTTAAATATAAGTTCGCTGGTAGCAATTTTTGCTCTTTCTTTTTGGGGAGTACTTTGGGGAGTTACAGGTATGATAATTAGTGTGCCTATTACAGTGGTTATGGTTATCATCTTCTCAAATTTTGATAAAACCCGACCAATTGCCATTTTACTTTCTGATAAAGGGAATATTGATTGATAAAAAAACGTAGTTATAAATAAAGTTTAGCGATCGTCCTTTCAGACAACCACGAGTTTTTAACTTGTTTTGATTTGTTAAATGGAACGAGTTACACTGCGCTAAACTCTTACGATCAATTGGGGGATAGATTTTAAAAATGATTTAGAAAAATATTTTATGAAGAAAGGCTTAAATTGAAATCCAATCCTCAATCTGAAAGTTTAGAATCATCTGAGAATAAAAGCTATGAAGAATAATGATAAGGTTAAAGCAAATATGGCAAATTTATAAGTACACTTATTATTGGTTGTATACTTGGCAAAAGAAGCTTTTTGGGAAACAGGATGTCCCTGAGTTTAGCGCTGTAACCATAATGTCTTTGAGTTTTATTTGTAATATTGGTTCATTAGCTGTGCTAATAGATCTGATACTCGATGTTCAACTAATTCCCTTAGGACTTCCAAAAAAAGATATTATATTGCCACTTGTTGTTGTATTAGGGGGGCATTATTTTATGTTTATGTTTATGTTTAATGGTAAATATAAAACAATTGAGGAGGAATTTATAAGCGAAAGTAAAGAAGAGCGTAAATATAAGGGGAAATGGGTGCTACTCTATGATTTTGGTTCAATTTTGCTTTTCATTTTCTTAATTATCTTTGGCGCTTGGTTGAAAAGTTTTTTTAAAAGTCTAATACAAAAAAAACATGAAAAATTTACTATTCTTAATATTCTCATTGGGTGTTTTTCCCCATTCTCTTTCAAGCGCCCGTTTGTGAATTTATAATAAAGGAGTACAGATGATTACTCAAAAACTATAATTCTTTTCTTAATTACATTGGGTATAGTGTTGGTCAGTAGGGTTAACTCACAATAATGTTGAGAAGTTGCTGTACGTTTTATGGTAATGTAAAGCGGAGTTAAAACTGGTATTTCACCAGTAGGGTAAATTATTTCAAAACCATCAGAACAAAACTCAGCAGAGAAAATTTGTAAAGGAGCCTCACCGTTGTTTATTATTTTAAATCGTTTTTCTAATTGGTTTTCACTAAAAGTAAGAATAGTGTCTTTAAAAGTTAGTAAAGGCAATTTTTCTATTTCGCTACCATCTAAGGCAACATTATTACTATCGTTAACCGATATAGCAATAATTTCTATTTTTCGTTCTAACGCAGCTCCAGGACTATAAACAGAGTTTCTTTTGTCGTCTATATCATCACTAATTGTTTTTACTGATTGGTATTCCCCAAAAGGAACTTTTACAAAATTTAGTTTACCACCGTTTTTGGCAGTTCCATTTATATAGGGTAGGAGCATTCCATTTTCGTATTCGCTTAAGTAATTAATTAAGCTTGAAACTCTACGTAAAGTTAAGTTTACATTGTAATCGCTTTTAGATAACGGACTAGCAAATCCTTTAATGGTTAAAGTAATTTCTTTGCCTTTTTCTAATTCTTTAATTAATAGCGGCGTAAACATTTCTAAATCACTTGCACCCTTATCAATGTAGCTGCTAAATAAATCTTCAATATCAACAAAGGCATCTTCTTTTACTTCTCCTTTCAATCCTACTGCATATTCTCTTTTGTATTCATTGTATAAGCGAGTATAACCTTTGTAAGTAGTTAGGTAGTTTAAATCAGTTAAAGTATCTCGTGTTCTAGGGTTAGGGTGGTCGTTATGAAAATATAAACGAACTGGTAAGTATTTGTTTAACTCTTCAAGTGTAGTGAAAACGGTTTTGATGGTGTCAGGTATTTCATAATAATAAATATCGTTACAACAAGTTTCACCTTTTTTAGTGTAAGAGCCTTTTCTGTTAGAAGTAATTAAGGCTGTATTGTTTTTTATGCTGTAATAAAAGTCGTTGGTACTTGTGTTTATTGGATAGCCTAGATTTTCTATTTCTTGCGTTTTAATTAAATCTGTTTTTACTTTAAAAATATCAAAGCCACCCAATCCGTAATGCCAGTTAGAACTGAAATATAAAGATGAATCTTTGTTGTCGTAAAAAGGAGTGATTTCATCTTCTATTGTATTTATTGTTGAACCAATATTTGCAGGAGTTTGAAAATTTCCGTTAATTTTTCTACTGTACCAAATGTCCATTTCACCTTTACCACCTTCACGGTTAGAACTAAAAAATAATACTTCTTGGTTATTTATTTCAGCAATAAAAGGTTGGGTAGCTGTAGAATTTTCTTGATTTACGTTAGGGACTTCTGTTGGCTCTCCCCAAGTGTTATTTTCAAATAAAATGGAATAAATCTTACAGTTAAACGAATTGTCACATTTATTGTAGTAAAATGTAGTCCCTTTTTTGTCAATGCTTCCGTTAGCTATATGAAAACCTTGTTCATTTATTTTTTCTTCCAATTTTGAATCTTGTTGCCATAACTCTCCATTTTTAGTTGCTTTAAATAGGCGTACTAAATATTGAGAAGTATCAGATACTTCGTTGTCATCTTTCATTTTCTCATCTCTTAAAGAAGAGTAAATCAACATGGTGTCATTAATTAATGTTGCGCCTAATTCACTGTTGTAAGTATTTATGCTGTTCCCAATATTTTTTATGTCAAGCGGAAGAGAGTCTTTCATTAGCTTAATGGCTTCTTCACAAGAGTTTATTTCTTGCATTACTTTCTGATAATGATACCCTTTTTTATCTTTTGTAAACAGGCGTTTAGAACGTTTGAAATATTTTTTCGCTTCATTATACTCTCCATTGTATTTAAGCATTGTAGAGTACCAAAAAGGAGCTAATGGAAAGTTTCTTCCATTATCTTTTTTATAGATATAGTAGTATTGGCTTTCTGCCTTTGCATAGTCGTTATATAAACGAAGAGATTCGGCATATTTATATTTCAACTCAAGATATACTGAATCTATCTGTAATGCATCGTTATACCATTTGCTTGCTCCATAATAATCGCCTTCAGCAAATAGTTGATCACCAACTTTTATTAATTGTTTTTGAGATTGAGAATAGGAAAGGGTAGCTGTTAACATTAAAAGCACTGTAAAAACAGCACTTAAAAAAGCCTTAATTATATTTAGTTTACTCAGCAGTTTCAATTTTAAATATAATTAGGGCAAGCTTTATAACGTTTAATTGTAGGTCTATATTTTTCAAAGATGTATATCACAGAAAATTCAAAACCACCACGTCTATTACTAGCTACTTTTAAAGAAGATAAGTTTAAATCGTAACTCGCTCCAAAATGAAAGTTTCCATAATCTAACTCAGCAGTAAAATAAGCTGCGTCTGAATTTCTATACCAAATTCCTAAATAAGCTGCTTTATAATTTCCGTTATTTAAATGGTATTTAGCTGAACCACCAATGATTAATTCTTTAAACTTATGTTGAGTCATAAATGAAATACTCGGAACAGCATCTAATTTGTCACTTACCCTAAATAATCCATTCGTATGGAATGTAAAGCGTTTGTGTAATTGTATATTATCGTCATTAAAAAAACTTTGCTTTGGCGTAAAAATATTGTGAAAAGCGATACCAGCAGCTATTGATTTTCTTGAAGCGATGTTGTAATTCCAACTAATTCCACTATGAACATTTAAGTAGTTTCTTCCTTCATTACTAAATGTTTCGTTGTTATCTAAGTTTGGGTCGTAAATTAATCCATTATACTGGTTGTCAAATTGTAACTTATCGTAGTTAATTTTTCTTTGAGTAAATGTTGGTTGTCCTCCAATGGTAATGGTTTGAGATGAATCTCCTAAAAATATAGTATAACTTAAGCTAGGAGCAATTTGTAACGTGCTAAATTCAGAATCACCAGCTTTGTCGTTGTAAAAACCTAGACCAACATTAAAAGGAGTGTTTAAAATCGTATTGCCTTCAATAGTTAAACCATAAGTAGAGTAGGGAGTAGTTACCGAACTCCACTGGTTTCTTAAATTTGCAACCAATCTAACGTCACCAACAAAACTACCTGTAAGACCAGGGTTTAAGTTTAAAGGAGAGTTGTTGAATTGTGAAAAATGGATATCTTGTCCTCTTAAACTTGTAAAAATTAAAAGAATACTGCTCAGTGTTAATATTTTAATAAAAAAGGATTTCATTATCTAATTACTGTTACATTCCCTTTTTTAAAATATTCTTGACCATCAATACATTTTACAGATAAATGATAAACATAAACAGCAGGATCAACTTTATTACCTTTATAAGTACCATCCCAGCCAACATCTTGTTTTGTAGTTTCAAATAGCAATTCTCCCCATCTGTCATAAATTTTCAATTCCATTTCTTCTACATATCTTCCTCTAACATATAAAACATCATTTTCTAAATCATCGTTAGGTGTAAAAGCATTTGGAATGAAAACATCTGGATCTGCACAATTAATTTCCCATGCATATAAGGTATAGGTTTTATAAAACTGACATCCAGTAACTAATTCAGTAAATAAAGCAATGTAAGTAGTTTCTGTTGTTGGCGTTGCAAATGGATTTGCAATTGTGTTATTGTTTAATGTGTTAGATGGATTCCAAACGTATGTGAAATTATTGTCAGGTATAGCATGTAAAAAAGTTCCTTCGCCATTATATAATGTATCCTTATCGGCAGTAATGCTAATATCGTTTACGCTAATTCCAGAAACTGAAACAATTGAAGAATCAGTCATAGAACAGCCTAATGCATTTTGAGCAGTTACAAAATAGGTAGTTGTAATTACAGGGTTAACAATTGGATTCGCAGTTGTTTCTCCGGAGATAATTTCTGAAATAGGTTGCCAGTTATAGGTTAGCGGTTGACTTGTTAGGTTAATAACAGATAATGTATCTGATTGACCACTACATACTGCTCCATTTGGCACATCAATAATAACTCCAATATGATTAATAGTTATACTTGAATTATTTGAGCAGATGCCATTAGTTGCTAAAAGATAATAAGTTGTTGTGTCAGAAACGATAACTATTAAACTATCTGTTTGTAAGTTAGTGTTTAACGTATCAGTAAAACTTGGATTAGTTGACCAAATATAAGTTGTAGCTCCTGTGCTATTTGAAAATAATAATGCTGTATCACAAGTATTAATAGGGTTGTTAGGAATAGATAAATTTACAGGAGAAGCCACAGTAATAGTTGCTGATTTTACATCTGTTGTTCCACAAATAGAATCTGTAATGGTTAATGATACTGTATAAGTTCCTGGAGTATTATAAGTTATGCTAGGGTTTAAGACTGTAGAAGAAGTATTTCCGTTTCCAAAATCCCATAAATAGAAATCATTTGGCCCACTTGTATTTGTGAAATTAACAGTTAATGGCGCACAACCTTGAATATTATCAAGTAAAAAGTTGGAATTTGAAGGGATATGATATGTAATAGTTACGCTATCGATATCACTACACTCTCCATTGGTTGCCATTACGTAATAAGTTATTGTGTTTCCTCCATACACAGTTAAAGTATCGCTTAAGCTAGGATTTAGAGTGTCAGTAAATTGATTATTGCTAGACCAAATAAAAGAAGTGGCACCAGTAGCTGAAAGATTTAGCAAAACGGGTTCGCATGAAGTAGAATCGTTTGTTATTGCTGTAATATTTATTGGTGGGTTTACAGTTATAACTTGATAGGCTGTATCAATGGTGTTGCAGATGGAATCTTTTATTAAAAGTGAGATTGTGTAAGTTCCAGGAGTGTTGTAAGTTCTTATTGGATTAAAAACTAGAGAAGTGGTATCTCCATTACCAAAATCCCATAAATAAGAGTCGCTACTATTGCTTGTATTGTTAAAAGTAACTGTTAATGGAGAGCAGCCTTCAAAATTGTCTACTGTAAATTGTGCTTTTGGAATAATCTCAAAATCAAATTTAAAAGTACCGTTGTTACAATTATTACTATTGTTAGTGTTTGACCATACTCCTGGGTTTGGATAAGTAGGGAAGTCATCATTACTTCCGCAACCTGCGCAAACCGATTGATAGACTATTCCATTTTTGTCAAATCGACTTGTTCCTCCATCTACATGTTCTCTGGAGGTGGGACCACCAAAATATGTTCCGTAGAGTTGAGAGGCTAGGTTTCTTTCTAACACAATTAAGTAGAAATCAAATCCATTTGGAGAATTTGGAAAAACAGCATTAGAAGTAGTTGGCATATTGAATAAGCTAGCACCAGTTAAGATGTCTCCTCCCCATCCAGAAACATATACATTTTCACATCTATCTACTAAAAATGCTGAGGGGCAAAATTTTGCGTTAATGTTTCCATTACCAAAAACAGTTGAATAATAGATTGTGTTTAAATCATTATTAAGTTTAACGATAAAGCTGCTACTGTTTGGGTTGATGTAAGTAGCATTTACTAATGGAAAAACACCTCTAGTTTGACCTACTGTGTATATACTTCCATGTCTATCTATTTCTATAAAATAACATTGATCATAATTATCTGTACCCAATAATGTTGAAGATAATATTTGAGAACCATTTGTATCAATCTTTGTTATATACCCATCAGCTTTCCCGCCCAAGTATCCTGTATTTATTGTTCCTAGTGTTGTAGGGAAGTTATTAGAAGCTGTTCCACCACACACATAAACAAAGTTATTGGTGTCTACTTTTATAGAATATCCAGCATCTTTGTTGTCTCCACCTAAATATGTACTCCATTTTAACTCAGATAAATCGGAATTAAGCTTAATTATAACCGCATCTTGGTTTCCATTTAAAGTATTATCAAAGCCATTTAAAATTGGAAAGTCGGGTGATTTAGTTGATGAAGTTAAATAACAATTACCTTGTTGGTCTAACATAATCTCGCCTCTATATTGGTCACTATAATTATTCATCAAACTATCATAACTTAAATTAGCTGTTGAGTTTACTCCATCGTTTTGTGAGCCTCCTAAATAAGTAGATCCAAGAAGGTTTGAGCCATTAGCACTTAATTTAGCGATGTAAATATCTGTTCCATTTGTAAAGTTGGAGCCATTACTTACGTAATAAACACTAGTTCCTCCTGAAAAAGTATCTACATAAGAGTTAAGTGTTGTAGGAAAGTCAAGAGAACTAGTAGCACCATATAGATAAAGTTCGTTGTCTTCATTTGCTATTAGACTATGAACAGTTTCTGTAGCAGTTCCACCTATGTATGTTGAGTAAATTAAATTTGTTCCCGTTGAATCATATCTTGTAATACATACATCAGTTATTCCGCTACCTGTAGAACCATTAAATGAAGAATCGTAAGCACCAAGTGTAGTAGGGTAACCATTATTAAATACGGTTCCTCCTGCAAATAAACTTCCATCATAACCATAAGTTGCTGTCATGCCAAAGTTATCAGCAGTAGAACCAGAATAACTTGCAAATATTAATATAGGGTCTATTATTAAAGGAAGAGATTTATTGTAATTTCCAGAAACTTTAAATGAAACTAAATTATCCTTTAGCACATATTTACTTTTTATTTCTACTTTTTTACCATCAATTAATTGGTAGGAGTAAGGTTGTTGTTCAATAACATCACCAACTGATGTTTTTACAATTAAATTTCCAGCGTTATCAATTTTTAATTCATCAACACCTTTATAGTTTAATATAATATCTTCAATATTGCTGTTAGGGTTTAAGATGAAATCATACTTTAAAAAGTTGCCCGAAGAATAAAGGTTTAAGTTAATATTTTTATATAGGTTGTTATATTTAACTATTTGATATGCAGTAATATTTGATTTCCATTTATTTTTATCTTTTCCAAGAATAAAATTATAATACTCACTAAATTTTGATTTGCTACTAATAGCTGGAGATTGTGCATTAATAAATTCAACTTGGTAAGCATGTTGTTTTAAAGGAGTAAATTCTTGAGTAGCAGAAAAATGATTTTTTGAATACTCCTCAGCATTGTATAGGTTAAATGTAAATCGATCTTTTTCAACAAAGAGAGCTCCGTTTCCTAAATTAGCTTTAAATAAAACTTGATTTTCCCATTGTCCTTTATTTTCTATAAATCTAATTCCATCATCACCTCCTCTAACATTATTGTAACAGAGGATGAAAACAATTAGAAGATATAAAATTCGTTTAGTCATAAAGTTCTCAATCAAGTAAATTTAAAGAATATAAAAAAGCAAACAAAACTGGTTTAAACAAAAACAAAAATAACTTGTAATATAAGAATTCTATAACTACTTTTGTTAATTATTTAGAATCAGTCTAAATAAAATTACAATGATTGATATATTAATAGCAAATAACAACCTAATTGTTGGAGAAGGTCTGAAAACCATCCTGCAGAGCCGTCTTAGGAATAGGGTGTTAGGTGTTGTTGATTCTAAACAAGCATTAATAAAATCTAGCAAAAAGTATTTTCCTGATTTGATAGTTATTGATTATTCCAATGAGAAGTTTGGTGTTGATTTTATTGCTGAAATAAAAAAAATATACAAAAACACTAAGATTCTAGCAATAACTAATGTTCAGCCTAAGCAAACAATTATAAAGGCGTTAAAAACTGGTGTTGATAGTTATTTGTTAGATGATTGTCAAAAACCAGAGATTCTTGAAGCCATTGAAGATACTTGTAATGGCAAGCAATTTTATTGTGGGCATGTGATTGATATTTTATCAGATAAAGATGACCAGAAAATTGGCTGTGATGGTATTTCGTTATCTGATAGGGAACTAGAGGTTATTCGTTTAATTTCAGAAGGACAAACAAACAAAGAGATTGCCGATACTCTGTGTTTAAGTACGCACACCGTTAACACTCATCGTAAAAATATCATGGCTAAGCTAGGTATAAAAAATACCGCTGGCATTGTTATTTATGCGATTAAAGAAAATATAATCAATACATAATTTTGTATTTATTTCGTTATTAATGACTATTAATGAATTATTTAATCAGTTCAACGAAATAGTTAAAATGCCATTTAGCTATTTATTAAGCCCTGATAAAAGAGTTTTTATTCTTTATCTATTTACCTCTTTACTTTTAGCATATATTGTTTATGTAAAGTCCGGTTTAAAAAAGTCTTTTTTAGGGTATTTGTTTAAAAAACAAATCTGGATTGGAAAGTCAGCTATCATTGATTATGGGTTTATATTTTTTAATAGTTTAATCAAGGTTTTTTTTATTGCACCTATGTTGGTGTACGCACTATATCTAACTCTTTTTATAAGTGAATACTTAACAAGTCAATTTGGAATTAGCAAATTAAATTGGTCCGTAACTACATTGTTGGCAACTTATACGCTAACTATTATTGTTGTTAACGATTTTATGAGTTTTATTGTACATTATCTAATGCACAAAATTCCTTTTTTATGGCAGTTTCATAAAATCCATCATTCTGCAACAGTTTTAAATCCATTTACGCAATATAGAATACATCCTGTTGAGTTAATTATTAATAATGTTAGGGGGATTTTTGTAAAAGGATGTTTAACGGGAATTTTTATTTATTTGGCAAATGGACAAGTTTCTTTAATTACTTTTTTAGGAATTAATATCTTTAATTTTATTTTTTTAGCTTTTGGCTCAAACCTCCGTCATTCTCATGTTCAATTCAAGTATTATAATTTTTTGGAATATATTTTTATTAGTCCCTTCCAACATCAAATACATCATAGTAATAAAAAAGAGCATTATGATAAGAATATGGGGTCTAGGTTTGCTATTTGGGATTGGATTTTTGGTACTTTAGTTCGATCCGAGAAGGTTGTTCAATTGCGCTTTGGTTTGGGAAAAAGTGAAGATAATAACTACGATTCCTTTCTCAAAAATTTAATTAATCCTTTTATTAATTTTTTAAAATACCTTAAATGAGGTATTGTTCTATTATCCTATGTGTTATACTTTTGCTTTGCTATTTAGAATAAGTCTAAATAAAAACAGTATAAGTATATTAATTATTTAAAAAAGACATGATGGTTAATTTAAAATTAGTTAAAGCTTTATTTATAATTTCAATTGTAATTTTTTCAATTGGTTGCTCTAAAGATGATGAGTCACCTATACCTGTGGTTGAAATACCAAACCCAATAGAGCCAAGTTATAGTGTTCCCTCTACATACAATTTTGTAAACGCTTCTGGAGCTAGCACTGTCGATTTTAATGGTCAGAAGCAGCGTTTAGAAATGGCAATGGAATTGATAGATTATATAAAAACTGCAAATACATTAGGAGTAAGTATTAGCGCTTCAACTCTTAATAATATGTATGCTAATACTGGGTACACTTGGTTAGATGTTCCTGCTTTAGGGTTAACGGGTTCAACTAAGCAATTAAAAGATAAAACAGCGGAAGGTGATGTTGGTGTTCAAAATATGGTTGAAAATTACTTTGACTCTCTAGAGGTATTAAGTAATCTTAATTATGATAATAGTGCTGGTACATACGGATTTGGTGGTGTTTGGGATAATGGTGTTAAAAGTTATTTACAAGCGGGTTCAGGAATAGAATATAAAGAAATGGTTGAGAAAGTGTTGATCTGTGCTGTGTTTATGAATCAAATGACAATTAATTATTTAGGGTCAATTGCTAATGATGATAATGATAATATCCTTTCAGGAAAAACTTACACTGAAATGCAACATCACTGGGATGAAGCATATGGATATTTTACTTCTGAAATTAATTATCCAACTGAAGGTACTGATAGGTTTTGGGGTAAGTATACTTTTGCAAGAGAAGCTGTTTTAGGGTCTGCAACGACAATTTCTCAAGCTTTTAGAACAGGAAGGGCAGCTATAGATAATAAAGATTATTTAACAAGAGATGTTCAAATAGCAATAATTAGAAATGAAATGGAAAAAATTTGTGCCGGAACAGCAATTAATTATTTAAATCAAGCTAAATCGAACCTTACAAACTCTGTTTTAAAAAATCATCAGCTTTCTGAAGCCAAGGGGTTAATTGATGGGTTAAGGTATGGTTATAATTCAGTTTCAGGAAATGGCATGACTTCAACTGAAATTGACACAGCTTTAGTTTATCTAAACGATTTTGAAAATATTACTGTTTCAGATATTAATACTCTAATAGATTTAGTTGCTTCAAAAACTGGATTAACTTCTGTTAAGACAAGTTTGTAAGTTGCCATAAGGAAAAGAATTTATAAATATATTTTTATTCTCATTAAATATTTACTCGATAAAAACGATATGAAAAATAATCTATTAATAAATATTGTATATGTTTTTTTAGCGCTAATATTAGTTTCTCTTTTTGCATGTAAAAAAGAGAATAAAGTAAAGTTTGATGATGAAACTATTAGTGTTGATGATTATAATCGTCAATTGATGTTAACGAATTATACCAATTCTTATATTTTACCAGCCTATAGTGTTTATAAAACTGATTTGCTAGAGTTGTATAATGAAACACAAACTTTTACAGCAACTCCAACTTTATCTAATTTACAACAATTAAGAGTTAAATGGAAAGACGCGCTACTTGTATGGCAAGATGTAGCTTTTTTAGAATTTGGTCCAGCTGAATATATTGCATTAAGAAGTCAAACCAATGTTTACCCTGCTGATACATCCTTGATTTTGAATAATATTAATGTTGGGTCTTATAATTTACAATCAGCTTCTAATTATTCAGCTAAAGGTTTTCAAAGTGTTGACTACTTAATAAATGGAATTGGTGGAAATGATCAAGAAATAGTTGATTATTTTACTTCTAACACAAATGCAAAAACATATTTAAAAGATGTGGTAAATGAATTAAAAACTAATGCTGACTATGTTTATTCTGAATGGTCAAATAGTTATGCTTCAACATTTATAGGTAATAGCTCAAGCAATGCGCAAGGTAGTTCTGTAAGTGATTTGGTTAATGCTTTAAATTTGCATTTTGAAACTTATATTCGAAAAGGTAAAATTGGATTACCATCTGGTGTTTTTAATGGCTTTACTCAAACACCGATGCCTAATCATGTTGAAGCTATGTATATTCAAGAATCTTTACCATACGTTTATCGTTCTCTAAGTTCTTTTCATAAATTTATTAATGGTAATAGTTATATAACAAATATGGCAGGTGAAGGCTTTGATGATTATTTAATATTTATAAATGCAACATCAAGTGGAATAGGATTGGAAACGGCTATAAATAATCAAATTAGTTCAATAAATGATAAACTTAATTTAATTAATGATCCATTAAGTAATGAAGTATTGACAAATAATCAAGCAGTTAAAGATGTTTATCAGCAAATGCAAATGTTGGTTCCTAAGATGAAAATAGAATTAACTGATGCTTTAGGTGTTTTAATTACTTATCAAGATAACGACGGAGATTGATAGTGTAAATGAGGTTTTTGACATTTATTTTTTTTATTTTCTTTTTTAGTATAGCTTTTTCTCAAAATAAAGGTCGTATTGCTGGTAGCGTAAAATCAACTTCTAATGAAGCTTTGCCTTATTGTAGTATTTACCTTTCTGAATTAAATAAATCTACACAAACAAATGAGAAAGGAGAGTTTTCTTTTGAAAATGTTGAGTATGGAAATTATACAATTTCCTATTTTTTGTTAGGTTATCATAAAGTTCAAAATAAAATTGAACTTAACGAATCATTAAAAATCATTAAAGTTAAGTTAGAAGTTAAATCAGAACAGCTTAAATCTTTTCAATTGGAAGGAGAAAAAGAAGGTGTAGGAGATGTTCAACGTATGAGGTCTATTGAAGGCTTAACTATAAGTCAAGGTAAGAAAAATGAAGTAATTAATTTATCCGAAATAAATGCGAATAAAGCAACTAATCAAGGTCGTCAGATTTACTCAAGAGTACCTGGTTTAAATATATGGGAAAGTGATGGTGCTGGAATTCAATTAGGTATTGGAGGAAGAGGTTTGAATCCAAGCAGAACTTCTAATTTTAATACTAGACAAAATGGATATGATATTAGTGCCGATGCACTTGGTTATCCAGAAAGTTATTATACCCCACCAACAGAAGCTATAAAAGAAATTCAACTGATTAGAGGTGCTGCTTCGTTGCAATTTGGAACTCAATTTGGAGGTTTACTCAATTTTGTTTTGCATGATGAACCTACAACTTCTGGTAAAGCTTTTGAAGTTACTGCTCGTCAAACAATAGGTTCGTTTGATTTAAATAATACTTTTTTGAGTGTTGGTTTTAATTCGAGTAACTGGAAGGGGTATAGTTATTTTCAACATAAAAAAGGGAATGATTGGCGTCCTAATTCAAATTTCGAGGTTTTTTCTGGAGCGGTTAATGTTGGGAAATATTTATCTGAAAAAACATTTGTAAATATTGAGCTTACCAAAATGTATTATTTAGCTCGTCAACCTGGAGGATTAACAGATAAAGAATTTTATACAGACCCATATCAATCAAAAAGAGGGAGGAATTGGTTTGAAGTAGATTGGAATTTGTTTGCATTTAATATTACTCACGAATTTTCAAGTAAAACAAAAATAAAAACTCAATTTTTTGGTCTAAGTGCATCTCGAAAAGCTCTTGGTACTTTAGGTAATATAAGTCGTCCAGATAGGACTTATGAAAATCGTAATTTAATTACTGGTGAGTTTAAAAATATTGGAAATGAGACGCGCTTTTTGCAGTTGTATGATGTTGGTAAAAATTCCTGGGCAATTTTATTAGGAGCTAGAATTTACAAAGGATACAATAGAAGCAGACAAGGGGATGCTGATTCTACAGATCTACCTAATTTCACTTTTAATGAAAAGCAAACTCAGGGGTCTGATTATGAGTTTCCTAGTCAAAATATTGCTTTTTTTGCTGAACATATTTTTAGAATAGGTCAAAAGTTCAGTATTACTCCTGGGGTAAGATATGAAAATATCATAACTAATGCTGATGGAAGTTATAATGATATTGTTTATGATTTAGCTGGAAATATTGTTTTTGATACTACTTTTTTTGAAGAAAAAACTAGTAAACGATCATTTGTAATTGGAGGGATAGGATTGAATTTTAAAGCTTCAAATAAGCTAGATATTTACACCAATTTTTCTCAGAATTATAAAAGCATCAATTTTTCTGATATGCAAATTCAGAACAAAAACTTTAAAATCGATCCAAATTTAAGAGATGAAACAGGATTCAATTTTGATTTAGGCTTTAGAGGCGTTATTCAAAACAAGTTAAATTATGATATATCAGGATTTATGTTGTTATATGATAATCGTATTGGTGAAATAGATCAAGTAGATGAGCAAACTTTTATTCCTTATAGATATCGTACTAATGTTTCAAAAGCATTAATAAGAGGTGTAGAATCTATGGTTGAAGTAGATTTATGGAAAATATTTGTTTCAGACTCCAGTGATTTTTCATTTAGAACTTTTGTCAATGTAGCATTTACAGATGCTAGATATACTGAGTCTCAAAGCTCTGCTTTTAAAGATAAAAATGTGGAATTTGTACCAGCTTTAAACTTTAAAACAGGACTAAATATTTCTTACAAAAAATTTGGACTATCATATCAATATTCATTTGTAGATGAACAATATAGTGATGCAACAAATGCAGGAAAAGATTCTGAAGGCTACCTAGTGTTTGTTCCAAATGCAATAATTGGAGTTATTCCATCTTATCATGTTATGGACTTATCAGGTAAGTATGATTTAGGTCAATTAAAATTTGAGTTAGGAGTTAATAATTTAACTAACGAAGTTTATTTTACAAGAAGAGCAACAGGATATCCTGGACCAGGAATTATTCCTTCTGCAATCAGAAATTTTTATTTTACTATACAATTTAAAATATAAGACACCAATTCATTAGTTGATTTTATATTAAAAAATTCTCATGTTTTAAGTAGTTTTGAAACTATGAAAAAAATAGGTTTAATTGTTTCTCTTTTTGTTGTTTTAGTTGGCTTTGCTCAGCAACCAAAACAACTATCATCATCAGAGATTTATCAAAAAATTCAAAAGTTAAATGTATTAGGAAATGTATTGTATTTAGCTGCTCATCCAGATGATGAGAATACTCGTTTTATTGCATATTCGGCAAACGAAAAATTATACAATACAGCTTACTTATCTTTAACGAGAGGTGATGGAGGTCAAAATTTAATTGGAACAGAAATTCGTGAAGAGCTTGGTATTATAAGAACACAAGAGCTATTGGCAGCTCGAAGAACAGATGGTGGACAACAATTTTTTAGTAGAGCAAATGATTTTGGATATTCTAAAAACCCTGAAGAAACGCTTGAAATTTGGGATAAAGATAAAATATTAGCTGATGTAGTTTGGGTAATTAGAAAATTCAGACCGGATGTAATTGTTTGTCGTTTCCCAACTGATGGTGGTGGTGGTCATGGTCATCATACTTCATCTGCATTATTAGGTGTTGAGGCTTTTGATTTAGCTGCTGACAAAACAAAATATCCAGAGCAATTAAAATATGTTGATGTATGGCAACCCAAGAGAATTGTTGTTAATACTGGTCGTTGGTGGAATGATAAAATATCGGTAAATGATCCAGGTGTTGTTGCAGAAGATATTGGTTTATATAATAACACATTAGGAATTTCATATAACGAACTGGCTGCGAAAAGTAGAACAATGCACAAAAGTCAAGGTTTTGGTTCAACAGGTAGTAGAGGAGAATTGATTGAGTATTTTGAGCATTTAAAAGGTGAAGAAGCTAAACATTCTCTTTTTGAAGGTTATAAAACTGATTGGACTAGAGTTAAAGGATCTGAAAAAATAGAATCGTTAATTAATGAGCTTGTTTCTAATTATAATGTTGAACAACCTCATTTATCAGTACCTCAATTAATCAATTTAAAAAAGGAAATCAATCAAATAAACGATAAATTTTGGAAAGAAATTAAGTTGAAAGAAATTGATGAATTGATTCGTAACTGTATGGGAATTTATTTTGAAGCAAGAGCTCAAGATTATTTAACTGTACCTGGTGATTCAATAAAAGTTGATTTTGAATTTATTACAAGAACTTATTCAAATTTTAAAATAAAAAAGATTTTTTCAAAAGAATTAAATCTTGAAATGAAAATGGACTCTGTTTTAAGTCAAAACAAAAAGATTGATTACAACCATACATTTTTTGTTCCAAGAAATATTGAAATATCTCAACCTTACTGGTTAAAAGAAGAAGGTACTTTAGGTACTTATAAGGTAGATGATCAATTAAATATAGGTAAACCAGAAAATGATTCAGCAATTAACTTTAAGTTAGTTTGCGAGTTAGATGGTGTAGAAATTACTTATCAAATACCATTAATTTATAAATGGAACGATCCGGTAAAAGGTGAGTCATATCGTCCATTTGTAATTGTACCTCCTGTTTTTGTAAACTTCTCAGAGCAATTACAGTTGTTTTCAAATTTAAATTCTAGGGAGATAGAATTAACAATCAAATCAAACTCAACAAACGTTAATACTAAGCTAAAGTTAGATACACCTAAAGGGTGGGAATTGTCGCAGAATAGCTTTGATATTAAGTTAGCAAAAAAAGGAGAAGAGCAGAAAATGAAAGTGATGTTAACTCCTTCCGTAGAAGCTGAAATAGGTGATTTAAAAGCTATGCTTACCGTTAATGAAAAAACTTATGATAAGTCTATAAATGAAATTATTTATGATCATATCCCTACACAAATTTATATGCCAAAAGCTAAGTCAAAGTTGGTTTTTGTTGATTTAAAAACAAAAGGAAATAAGATTGGTTATTTTAATGGTGCTGGAGATAAAATTCCAGAAGCTTTAACAAGTATCGGATATAATGTTGATGAGATTTTAGAGTCGGATTTAGCATTAGATAATTTAAAACAGTACAATGCAATAGTAGTTGGAATAAGAGCAGTAAATGTTAACGATAGAATGGAGTTTATTATGCCAAAATTATTAGCTTATGCTGAAAATGGCGGTACTTTAATAATGCAATACAATACAAGTCATCGTTTAAAAACAGATGCTTTTGCTCCTTACAATTTAAAACTTTCGAGAGATAGAGTTACAGAAGAAGATGCAGAGGTTACTTTTTTAAAGCCAGAGCACCCAGTTTTAAATGCGCCAAATAAAATTACAAAAGCTGATTTTGAAGGTTGGGTGCAGGAAAGAGGCTTGTATTTTCCGAATGAATGGGATGAGAAATACGATGCCGTTTTGAGTTGGCACGATAAAAATGAACCTGCTAAAAATGGTAGTTTGTTGGTAGCTAAATATGGAAAGGGACATTATGTTTATACTGGAATATCTTTCTTTAGAGAATTGCCAGCAGCAGTTCCGGGTGCTTACCGTTTATTTGTTAACTTAATAAGTTTAGGTAATGAGTAATGAAATAAATTGGAATAAATGGTATTTTGCTTTAATAGGCACTTTAACCGTTTTGATTGTATTGTTTTATCTTTTTACTAAGCATTTTTCATGAGTACGATAGATTGGATAGTATTATTAGGAACACTCGCTTTTATTGTAATTTATGGTGTTTGGAAAACACGTGGTAGTAAAAATTTAGAAAGCTATTTAAAGGGGGATAATGATGCAAAATGGTGGGGAATAGGTATTTCTATAATGGCAACTCAGGCGAGTGCCATTACTTTTTTATCTACTCCAGGGCAAGCTTATACCGATGGAATGCAATTTTTGCAGTTCTATTTTGGTTTGCCAATTGCAATGATAATTCTTTCGGTAACCTTTATACCTATTTTTTATAAGCTAAAAGTGTTTACTGCTTATGAGTTTTTAGAGAGTAGATTTGATTTAAAAACTCGCTCTTTGGCAGCAATTTTATTTTTGGTACAAAGAGGTTTGGCAGCAGGAATAACCATTTATGCGCCGGCAATTATACTATCAACTTTGTTGGGATGGAATTTAGGCTTAACTAATGTTTTTATAGGAGTTTTGGTAATTGCTTATACCGTATCTGGAGGAACAAAAGCGGTTACACAAACCCAAAAACAGCAAATGGCTGTAATGATGGGAGGAATGATTTTGGCCGGTATTATGGTGATATCGATGTTGCCTCAAGATATTCGTTTTAGCGATGCTTTGCATGTTGCAGGTAAAATGGAAAAATTGAATGTAGTTAATTTTAATTTCGACTTTAACGACCGTTACAATTTTTGGAGTGGTATAACAGCAGCCTTGTTTTTGTTTATGAGTTATTTTGGTACTGATCAATCTCAGGTGCAGCGCTATTTAACTGGTAAATCGATTAGAGAAAGTAGGTTAGGGCTAATGATGAATGGTTTGTTAAAAGTACCTATGCAATTTATTATTTTATTTATAGGAGTAATGGTTTTTGTGTTTTATCAATTTAACCAACCACCTATATTTTTTAATAAAGTGCAAAAGCAAAATGTAGAACAATCTGTTTATGCTGATGATTTTAAAGCAATAGAAGAGGAGTATACAGCTGTTTTTGAACAAAAGAAAGAAGCGTTAAAGTTAATGGTTGCGGCTGTAAACTCAGAAGATGAAAAAGGTGTAGATGAAAACAAAACCAAAGCAATGAATTTACAAACTAGAGTAAATGAATTGCGAGAAGAAACCAAGGCATTAGTGTTGCGAGTTGACCCTAAAGCAGAAACCAACGATAAGGATTATATTTTTATGACCTATGTAATGGATTATTTACCAATAGGAATGATAGGCTTGCTGTTTGCTGTAATGTTCTCTGCAGCAATGAGTAGTACAGCAAGTGAGTTAAATGCTTTAGCTAGTACAACAACTATCGATTTGTATAAGCGTTCGATAAATAAAAAAGCAGATGAAACACATTACCTAAAATCGAGTAAATGGTTTACTTTTTTGTGGGGAGCTTTGGCAATACTTTTTGCAACTACAGCATCGTTGTTTGAGAACTTAATACAGGCAGTAAACTATTTAGGCTCTATATTTTATGGAACCATTTTAGGAATATTTGTTGTGGCTTTTTATGCAAAAAAAATAAAAGGAAATGCTGTGTTTGTAGCAGCTTTATTGGCTGAAATTTCTGTAATAACAATAGATTTGTTGAACCGTTATGAAATGGCACCGAACTGGTTGCAAATGGGGTATTTGTGGTATAATGTTGTGGGTTGTTTGTTAGTTGTAATTTTTGGGTATATAATACAAGCTATAATAAAGAAATAAGTGTTTCGTTTAACGTGTTGCAAATATGGCCCGTAGCCGTTCAATTGCAATTTGTTTATTGATTACTTATATGTTTATGTTTCTTCTCATTTGTCTTGAAAGAACTAATGCGGCTATGGGCTATGATTTGCTGTTAGGCATTGTTATTCTTCTTCAAGATTAATATCTTTCCTTCTTCAGTCATATACATTGCATTAATATATTTTAATATTGAACTATTATTTGTCCGTGTTGAGTTTATTTTAATTCCTTTTGTCACTATTTTATTCCCAACAATTTCAAATAAGTTTTTTTGTGGAATTAAAAAGTCATTATTCGGAAAATCTCCAAAATCAATACTAAAGTCCTGTTGTCTAATAATTGCAATTTTATTTTGTCCAATATCAAAGATATTGTAGTCAATGTTATTTTCCGAGTAACTAATACATTGGTTTGTTATAATTCTAGTAACTGGATATTTACCTTCTTTTAAAATTCTATTATAAAACTTATGAAGTCGCCAAGCAGGAATTCTTTTTTTTAAGTACAAGTATGTTATGGAAATAATTAACCAAAGGGGTATCACAATCAATAGTTTTAAGACAATTGAAAATCCGTAATCTTCGTATAAATAAATTAGATACAATATTCCAAACTCAATGAATAACAATAGCAAAACTGTATACTTGCTAAATTTGATGTCAAGAATCTTTTTTATCTCTGAAATCCTAGATATTAGAATGTCTTGTTGATTCTTGTTAAGTTTTATGTAATCGGTTTGGATTATTCAAATTAATAATGCCTAACGCAGTTCTTGGAAACGTTTCAATCCTTCGACAAGCTCAGGATAAATTCATCTTAAAACTTTTGTTAAACGAAGTTCGAGTATTTTTGGGTTTAAATCAAGGGTTGTTAATTAAAAACAATAACTAATTTCTGTTTCCAAAAATTGAACTACCAACCCTAATCATAGTGCTTCCACATTCAATAGCTAATTGGTAGTCGCCACTCATACCCATGCTTAATGTGTTAAGTTTTGGGTGTTGGTTTTTTAGTTTCGTAAATAGTGTTTGAAGTGAGCTAAACTCTTTTTTTATTTGAGCTTCATTATCTGTAAATGTTGCCATTCCCATTAAACCTATCACATTTACATTTTGTAATCCCTTGAATTTTTCACTTTCAATTAATTCAGTTACTTCAGTAGAATCAAACCCAAACTTTGTTTCTTCTTCAGCAATATGTATCTGCAATAAGCAATTAATTGTTCTATTGTTTTGAGCAGCTCTTTTATTAATCTCTTTCAGTAATTTAAAACTATCAACCCCATGTATTAAACTTACAAAAGGAGCAATGTATTTTACTTTGTTACTTTGTAGGTGGCCAATCATGTGCCATTCAATATCTTTAGGTAGGCTTTCAAATTTGTCAGTAAGTTCTTGTACTTTGTTTTCACCAAAAATACGTTGACCAGTTTGGTAAGCTTCTAAAATAGCTTCGTTAGGTTTTGTTTTAGAAACCGCAACAAGGGTTACGTTTTCTGGTATGGCTAATTGTATTTGTTTTAGGTTGGTGGTAATCGACATAATTAATCTTCCAAGCTGTAAATAGTTAAACCACTACGCATTTTAGGTTCAATCCAAGTGCTTTTAGGTGGCATAATATCATTTGCATCAGCTACAGCTTTTAATTGCTCTATAGATACAGGGTATAAACCAAAAGCAACAATAGCTTCTTCACTATCTACTTTTTGTTGTAAACCTTCAGCTCCTTTAGTTCCTTCCATAAAAGAAATTCTATTGTCAGTTTTTAAATCAACAATATCTAAAATAGGAGTTAAAATGTTTTGTGTAAGTATTCGAGCATCTAAATTCCCTACATTATCATTCTCATTATAGGTTCCTTTTTTTGCAGTTAGCGAATACCATTTTCCACCAATGTACATTGAAAAGTTGTGTCTATGAGTAGGGGAGTATAATGTTTCTTTTTCTTCTAGTTCAAATTGAATTTTAATTTTTTCTAAAAAGTCTTCAATACTTAATTCATTTAAGCTACTAACAGTTCTGTTATATTCAATAATATTTAATTTGCTTTCTGGTATTAAATAAGATAAAAAATAGTTGAACTTATCTTCTGGTTTATGTTCTGGGTTTTCTTCTCTTTTACTTTGAGCATAAAGCACAGAAGAAGCCGAACGATGATGTCCGTCAGCTACATAAATATCGTTGATGTTTTCAAAAGCATCGGTTAATGTTTTAATGTCTTCGCTATCGTTAACTAACCATAAATCTTGTTTTATATGATGAGTTGTACAGAATTCATATTCTGAACGCGTTTTCATATACTTATTAATTATAGCGTCAACAATTGGATTATCTTTATAGGTAAGTAAAACAGGCTCTGCATTAAATTGACACACGTCTAAATAAAGCTTAAATGTTTCTTCTCGCTGAGTTAGCGTATGTTCATGTATTTTAATATTCCCATTCAAATAATCATCAACCGAAATACCAGTAATTAAACCAATGTAAGTGTTGGTTTTAGTTATTTGTCGATAGATGTAAAAACTCTCTTTTTCGTCTTGAAGAAAAATTTTATTGTTACAGAATTCATCAAACTTTTCTTTTACATTTTCAAATCGTTCTACTGAATTAGGTTGCGTTTTATTATCAGCTCTAAATTCAGGATTTATAACATGTAAAAAGGTATAAGGATTACTTTCTAGTTTGGCTTCAAGCAAATGCTTTGGATAAATATACGCAGGCATTGATGAAACCAAATAGGCTTTATCTCTTGTAGGTCTAATTGCTTTAAAAGGAATAATTTTAGCCACTATCCCAATAATTCTTTAATCTGACTAGCTAATTCTTCTCCAATTCTATCTTGAGCTTCTAAAGTAGCTGCTCCAGTGTGTGGTGTTAAAGATAGTTTAGGATGTTTCATTAAGTCTTCTCTTGGTGTAGGTTCGTTTACAAAAACATCAAGAGCAGCAGCTGCAACTTTACCAGAGTTAAGATTTGCAATTAATGCGTCTTCATCAATAACTCCACCACGAGCAGCATTTGCAATCATAACTCCATCTTTCATTTTTGCAAATTCATCATTTCCAATTACTGGCTTACCATCTGCTTGTGCAGGAATGTGAAGAGTAATAAAATCAGCTTGCGTTAATAATTCATCTTTAGAAATAGTTTTAATATCAACACTTACAGTTTGGTTTGCAACCTGAACATCAATAGTTACTTTGTCAATAAATGGATCAAAAGCAATAACGTTCATTCCACAACCTAAAGCATATTTAGCAGTAGCTTGTCCAATTCTTCCAATACCTAAAACACCAAGTGTTTTGCCTCTTAATTCTATTCCTTTACCATATTTCTTTTTTAATGCTTTAAAGTCAGAATTACCTCCATTTGGCATTTGTCTGTTCGAATCATACAATCCTCTAGCTAACCCAAATAAATGAGCCATAACTTGTTCTGCAACAGATTGAGACGAGGCTGCCGGAGTATTAATAACATGTAATCCTTTTTCACGAGCATATGCAACATCAATATTATCCATACCAACACCTCCACGTCCAATTAATTTTAAATTAGGACAAGCATCTATTACTTCTTTTCTAACGGTTGTAGCACTTCTAACTAATACGGCAACATAATTATTTTCATTAATTGCATTTGCTAATTCGTTTTGAGGCACAGTCTCTGTAATTACTTCAAATCCTGCTGCTTCTAATTGAGTTTTACCAATCGGTGCAATTCCGTCGTTTGCTAAAATTTTCATTTAATATCTTTTTTAAGAATGTTTTTTTGCTAATTCTTTCATTACGTCAACAAGTGCTTGAACACTTTCTAATGGTAAAGCATTGTACATTGATGCTCTGTAGCCTCCTACATCTCTATGACCTTTTATTCCACTAATATTAGCAGCTTGCCACATGCTATCAAATTCATCTTTTAAATCGTCGTTCGTTAAAACAAAAGTAGCATTCATGTTACTTCTACTATCAACTTCTGCAGTACCTTTAAATAAAGGGTTGTTGTCGATTTCATTGTACAATAAGTCTGCTTTTTGTTGGTTAATACCTTCAATCCATTCAACACCACCATTATTTTTTAACCATTGTAAGGTTAGCATTGAAACATAAATTGGATAAACAGGAGGGGTGTTGAACATAGAGTCTTTACTGATGTGAACTTCTAAATCTAACATAGAAGGTATTGTTCTACCAGTTTTTCCTAAAGCACTTTTCTTAACAATATAAAGTGTTGTTCCAGCTGGTCCCATATTTTTTTGAGCTCCAGCATAAATTAAATCATAATCACTTACATTTATTTTTTTGCTAAAAATATCAGAAGACATATCAGCAATAATTGGAATACGGCTGATTGGTGTTTTTTTAAGTTGAGTTCCAAAAATGGTATTATTTGTAGTAATGTGAAGATAATCAGCATTACCTGGTATTTGATAGTTTTTAGGTATGTAATTGTAGTTTTTATCTTTAGAAGAAGCAACCTCTAATACTCCGCCTAATAATTTAGCTTCTTTTAAAGCTTTGTTAGCCCAAGTTCCAGTATTTAAATAAGCAGCAGAACCATCAATTTTCATAAAATTGTAAGCAGCAGTTAAAAAACCTAAACTTGCTCCACCTTGTAAAAATAATACTTCATAATTGTCAGGAACATTTAATAACTCTCTTACTAAGTTTCTTGCATTTTCCATTACTTCAATAAAATCTTTACTTCTATGAGAAATTTCTAATAGTGAAAGATTTAAATTGTTGAAATTAATTACAGCTTCTGAAGCTTGTTTTAACACCTCTTGAGGTAAGATGCAAGGACCAGCACTAAAATTGTGAACTTTTGACATGTTTGTACACTTTAAAGATTAAAATTAGAGTACAAATGTAGCACAAATATTAGGTTGATAAAAAATAATAGCTGGAATTATTCAATATCTAAATCATACCTGTTTTTGAGACCTTTACTTCCTCCAATGTTGAATAAATAAGCAATGGAAAATTGAACTGAATTATGTGTATCAATACTTTCATTGCCTTTATCTTTTCTATAATCTAAAAAACCCATTGAATAAAAAAGGTTGAAGTTTAGTTTGTCAACTCTATATCCAATTCCAGCTGTTGCGCCAAAATCAATTGTCGCTAAGCCTTCTTTTGACTTAGTAGTTGATGGTTCAGGTTCATTATTTGAAGGTTGTAATAAGTTACCTAAAGCACCAAAGCCAGAAGGAAGAAATGATGATACATCTGTAGCAGTTGATTCAACATTGTATTTTTCTTTTCGTGTAGCACTTAATAAAAGACCAGCATAAGGTCCAGCATAAAAATTAATATTAGCAATTTCATAATTAGCTAAAATTGGTATTTGAAGATATAATTCGGTAACAATTCCTGTAGTAGTAGTGTAAACATTAGCTTCATTGTTTGTAGTTCCACCACCTAGTCCGCCAAGTCCACCTATTAGTCCTCCAAGTGGGTCGGGTGTAGTTGTGGTATCAATTGAAGAGTAAAGTTTCTTTTTTTGAGTAGCATACAATCCAGAACTTAAGCTAAAACTTTCTGAAAAGTGATATTTTATTTGAGCGCCAAGATGAAAACCTAATTGGTAGTTGCTTCCAATATCTGTTTTTTCAGTTGGGATTAAATTTATTCCAACTTCTGGTCCTAAAGAAATTTTTTGTGCAAAAAAATTGTTTGTTAGAATAAGAATTGTGGTTGTTAGTATTAGTTTTAAGTTTTTCATGAGTTTATATTTTTTCAACTGTACTTCCTCCAATTAAGAGTTCGTTTCTAAGTGATATTTTATAGTCTATGTATTTGTTTTTAGGTTGAGACATTTCTTCAATTATATCCTTGTAAGTCATGTTGTTTGAAGAAAATATCACTTCGCTAGTGTTGTAAATTTGAGCAATATCTTTTAGTTGATATTTTTTTCCAATAAAAAAATCTTCATCTTCTGTAGAGCAATTATTTGAGGGGTTAATTTTTAATAACTCAGAAATAGTCTGTTGTTTTTCTACTAAATTGCTTATTTTTTCAATAAAGGGTTTATCTCCAGTAACTATTATACTCTTGTTATTATTTTTTCTAAGTTTTAATTTGTTAAAATAATTTAGTGTGAATCGAGTTGAAGGAATGATGAATATTATACCAGATAAGATGCTGATTAAGAATTTATTAGAAAATGAATATTCTTTTGGAAAAATAGCATTTACTCCAACTAAAAGCACGGTTCCTAAAACCATTCCCCATAAAGTTCTGTTTATTCTAACGGTTTGTGTGTAACCTTTTAAAATTGCCTGTCCCGTAATAAAAGACATAACAACAAGTAGAACGTTTAGTAAACCATATTCATTATTTATTTCAATTTGATTTGGAAAGCCTAAATAAGGTTTTAAAAAATTTAATAAGACTAGAATTAATAATATAAAACCAGTATCAATAAGTGGCAACTTAAAATAATTTATAAAACGAACAATTAAAGCAAGAGCAGCCCTGAGGTATATGGCAATATTTATAAAAAATGAAAAAGCTTTTGCATTTTTTGTAAAGTGTTTTTTTGAGAATATAATCATAGCGTTGTAAAACACAAAAACATAGTTGATACTTCCTTTTTTCGTGCTTTCGCCTTTGTAGTGTATGATTTTAGTCTTAGGAAAATAATAATTTTTATAGCCGGCTTGAATTATTCTGTAGGATAGATCAATGTCTTCTCCGTACATAAAAAAGCCTTCATCTAAATACCCAATTTCATCTAAGACACTTTTTCTCATCCACATATATGCTCCAGACAGTATTTCTATTTCGTTGGTTTCATCTTCATTTAAATAGCCTAAATGATATTTTGCAAATTTTTTAGATTTAGGAAATAAGCTCGACAATCCAAATATTTTATAAAAAGAAACACTAGGTGTAGGAAGTCCTCTTTTTGATTCGGGTAAGAAAATACCATTTCCATCAATCATTTTAACGCCTAGCCCTCCAAGTTCTGTTTGGTTGTCAGAAAACTGAATGCATTTTTCAAATGTATCTTCTTCTACAACAGTGTCGGGGTTAAGTAATAAAATATATTCTCCTTTAGCTATTTTTATTGCTTGGTTATTAGCAATAGAAAATCCTACATTTTTTTCATTGGCAATTAACTTGACTGAAGGGTATTTCTTTTGAACCATTTCAACTGAACCGTCAGTTGAAATATTATCTACAACAAAGACTTCGGCTTCAATTTTTGTAATGCCTTTAAAAACAGAGTTAAGGCATTGATCTAAAAAGTTTTTTACATTATAATTTACTATGATGATGGATAGTTTCAAGATTTATAATGTTAAAGTGTTCTCGAATGGAATACGATTTAAAATAGAACGGCCAAGAGTTAATTCGTCAGTATATTCAAGTTCATCTCCAATACCAATTCCTCGAGCTATAGTAGAAACTTTTATGTTTAAATCTTTTAATTTTTTATAGATGTAAAAATTAGTGGCGTCCCCCTCCATAGTTGTGCTTAATGCCATTATTAATTCTTCAGTACCTTGAGATTTAACACGTTCAATTAACTCATTCACCTTAATGTCACTAGGTCCAATTCCTTCCATTGGAGAAATTATTCCTCCTAAAACATGATATTTGCCTTTATATTGATTTGTGTTTTCTATTGCAATTACATCTAAAGCAGTTTCTACAACGCAAATAATATTTTCCGAACGATTTTCATTGCTGCAAATGGAGCAAGTTTCAGTTTCTGAAATGTAGAAACAATTTTTACAATAATTAATGTGCTCTGCTAAATCAGTAAATGCAGCTCCAAAATCATGAATTTCTTTTCCGTTTTTATTAAGTAGGTGTAAAACAAGACGTAAAGCAGTTTTTTTGCCAATTCCGGGTAAGGATGATAGCTGATCTACTGCATTATGAAAAGAAGAAGATGAAATTTGCATTTGCTGTCAACAATTTAATGTTATCAAAAATACAATCTTAGAACTCAAAATAAAGAAAAAGAGGGCATTTTTGTTATACAATTTATAAACAAACTATGAATCCTTATTTAATTGTTGGGTTAATTTTAATCTATTTTTTGATGTTAATGGTGGTTTCTCACTTTACATCAAAAAAAGCAGATAACGCTGATTTTTTTAGTGGCAAAAATCAATCGCCATGGTATTTGGTTGCTTTCGGTATGATAGGGGCTTCATTATCTGGGGTTACATTTATTTCAGTTCCTGGTTGGGTAGGAGCTAGTCAATTTTCATATATGCAAGTGGTGTTGGGCTACTTTTTTGGTTATATAGTTATTGCTCAAGTTTTAATGCCTTTGTATTATCGATTAAACTTGGTCTCAATATATTCATATTTGGGTTCTCGCTTTGGTCAGTATTCATACAAAACAGGAGCTTCATTTTTTCTGCTTTCTAGAGTTATAGGAGCATCTTTTCGTTTGTTTTTAGTAGCAAATGTGCTTCAGCTGTTGGTTTTTAATCAGTGGGGAGTGCCTTTTTTTGTAACAGTTGCTTTTACAATTTTATTGATTTGGTTGTACACTTTTAAAGGAGGAATTAAAACAATTGTATGGACCGATACGCTTCAAACACTATTTATGTTAATAGCTGTTGGAATAACTATTTATATTATTAGTAGTAGGTTGGGCTTAGGTTTTTCGGAATTAATTTCTGAAGTTGAAAACAGCGATTATTCTCAGATTTTCTTTTTTGATGATTGGAATGATAAACGACATTTTATAAAACAGTTTTTGAGTGGAATGTTTATTACTATTGTAATGACAGGGCTAGATCAAGATATGATGCAAAAAAACTTAACTTGTAAAAACATTGGAGAAGCAAAGAAGAATATGTATTCTTTTAGTGTTGTTTTAATTTTTGTAAATCTTGCCTTTTTAGTTCTAGGTGCACTTTTATTTATTTATGCAAATAAATTGGGCATTGCTGTGCCAGAAAGAACAGATAATTTATTTCCTTTAATAGCATCCGAACATTTGAACTTAGTTGCAAGTATCTTTTTTATTCTAGGGTTAATTGCTGCAGCTTATTCAAGTGCTGATTCTGCGTTAACTTCCTTGACTACTTCTGTTTGTGTAGATTTTTTAGATATTGAAAATAAAGAAGAAAAGACTAGGATTAAACTTAGAAAGCAGACACACCTTACTATTTCGTTTGTGTTGTTTTTGGTTATATTGTTGTTTAACTTAATTAGTGATGAGAGTGTAATTAGTTCGCTTTTTAAAGCTGCAGGTTATACTTATGGTCCATTGTTAGGGCTTTATGCTTTTGGTTTATTTACCAAAAAAAGCGTTAAAGATAAGTTTGTTCCAATTGTTTGTCTTTTATCTCCAATTATCAGTTATTTATTAAACATCTATAGTGTTGAGTTGTTTAATGGATATCAATTTAATTTTGAAATATTAATTGTGAATGGACTAATTACATTTGCAGGACTATTTTTAATTTCTAAAAAGTAAAGATGATTAGAGTTATTCTTTAGGAATAAAAATACTTTTATTATCTTGCTGAATTAATTGAATTATAATTGAGTTTAATATAAAATATTTATATTTTTGGCTAAAGAAAATTTTTAAAATAATGAAGAAACAAACAAAACTAGTATTAGCTTTAATAATAGGCTTTCCTGTATCACTTCTAACTTCATGTTCAGATGATCCGAAACCAACTGAAGAAGTTGTTGAAGTTGTTGAAGAAGTAGTTGAGGAAGAACAAAATAAAAGTTATTATCAAATTCCTTCTCCAGATGAGATGTTTGCGTTTATTAAAGAAAGTGGATTAAAATATAATTCAGCTTCGTTAAACCCAATACAAAACGCAACTAGTTATAATGATCCGAAAAGTCAAGCTTTAAACTTTGGTATTTATTCAGCTGATTTAGCTTATACTGCTGCTTTTGAAGAATATCAAGAATCAATTAAATATTTTGGTAGTATCCAAAAATTAGGAGATCAAATTGGATTGTCTTCAGCTTTTGATAAAGCTTTAGTTGAAAGAATTCAAAACAATTTAGATAATGCTGATTCACTAGTTGCAATTACTAATACATCTTACTTTTCAGTTGTTGATTATTTAGAGCAAAATGAACAAGGAGATAAGTTAGGTTTAGTTGCTTCTGCAGGGTGGTTAGAAACTGTTTATATTGCTGCTAATTCAATTAATTACGATAAAGATAAAGCTGCAGTAGAAAGATTGGCTGATCAAAAATTAACTTTAGATAATTTAATCGCTTATTTAGATAAATATTCTTCAAATGCTGATGTTAAAGAAGTCTTAGGTACTTTTATGGAGTTAGAGGAAGCTTTTGCTAAATTAGACGAGGTAGATTCTGGTGCTGGAATTTCTTTAAAGAAAAAAGAAGGTGGTAAAATGGTTTTAGGTGGAGGAAGCTCGATAAAAATAACTAAAGAGCAGTTTGAAATGCTTAAAGCAAAAATTAGTGAAGTAAGAAACAATATAGTTAAAACAGAAGCTTAAGAAAGCTAAAAAAAATAAAATTAAGATGAAGCATTTTTATAAAAAAATAATTTTAGGTTTAGCAATTTTAGCATTGCCGTCATTGTCTTTTGCCCAGTATTGTAATAATTTTCACGATAGCTATTGTGAGCCTTCTGAAAATGATATGTATAAACCAAATGGACAATCAAAAAGTGCTCTATTTGGAAAAGGGCAAACTTCAGAGTTGAGTGTAATTGTTTACAAAGGACAGGATTATAGAATATCTTTATGTATGGACGAAAATTTGGGTTCAGGTTTAGAATTTAAGGTATATGAAAATAAAAAAGTAAAGGTAGAAAAAGTAACAGAGACTAAGGAAATGGAAGATGTTTTAGCTTCTTGTGATGCTTGTTCTGGTTCAGGAACTAGTGATGGAGATGTATGTTATGATTGTAATGGCTCTGGTCAAGTAGCAACTGGAGAGCAGAAAGAAGTTACGAGTAAACAAACTTCTATTGTTTATGAAAAACAAAAATCTTTATTGTATGATAATACTCAAGATAATTTAGCAACTGAATTAGAATTTTCAGTTGAAACTACTCAAAGACTAATTTTTGAAATTTCTATTCCTAACGAAGGAGGTTCTGGAAAGTCTAGTGTTTCTAAAGGGAAAGGGAAACTAGTTAAATCAAGCGATATGGGTTGTGTAGGTATTTTAATTGAGCATATGACTACACCTAAGACAGGATTCTACGGTACTGGATTTTAATCCAACAATAAATATTAAATTTAGCCCCGCAATTAGCGGGGTTTTTTGCTTATAAAAGAATAAGATGATGAATTTTGAAGAAATTAAGAAAGAGGTAGAGCAAGCAAATTATATTGTAATTACAACACATAAATCTCCTGATGGTGATGCGATAGGTTCATCTTTAGGGCTATATCATTTTTTAAAAAATAAAGGAAAAAAAGTGGTTGTAATTGTTCCTGATGCTTTTCCTGATTTTTTAAAATGGATGTCTTTATCGGATGAGATAGTTTATTTTGATAAAGACAGAGAAATTGGTTTTAATCATATCGATAATTCCGATTTAATATTTTCTCTAGATTATAATGCTTTAGGTAGAATAGGTGAATTAGGAGAGGTCATTGGAGATTCAAAAGCTAGTAAGATTGTAATTGATCATCATCAAAATCCTCAAGAATTTGCTAATCATTATTACGTTGATACAAATTGCTGTTCAACAGCTCAGTTGGTTTATGAATTTATTGATCAATTAGGTGAGCTTGATTCATTAACAAAAGATATCTCAGAATGTTTGTATTGTGGAATTATGACAGATACAGGTTCTTTTAGATTCCCCTCAACAACTGCTAAAACTCATCAAATTATTGCACATTTTTTAGAATTAGGAGCTAATGGGTCTAAAATTCACGAAAAAGTTTATGATACATATTCTGAAAAGCGATTAAGATTGTTAGGCTATGCGTTAACTGAAAAAATGAAGGTTTTTCCAGAATATAATGCGGCATATATATCTTTATCACAAAAGGAACTTAAAGAATTTAATTTTCAAAAAGGAGACACGGAAGGATTGGTTAATTATCCATTATCTATTAATGGAATTAAATTTTCAGCATTAATAACAGAAAAAGAACAAGATATAAGTATGTCTTTTAGATCAAAAGATGATGTTTTTGTGAATGAATTTGCAAATACTCATTTTCAAGGTGGTGGACACATTTATGCCGCAGGAGGAAAATCGGATTTATCGCTAGAGGATACTATAGCTAAATTCGAAGAGTTATTAAAAAACTTTAAAAATTAATTAATGTGAAAAAAAATTGGGTTTTAATTCTATTGGTTTTTTTTATGATTTCATGTCAATCTGACAAGAATAATATTAACCGTATAGATGATTTTTCAGAAAAAGAACTAAAAGAAAAACTAATAGAAGCTAATAAAATTGCTGCTCAAAAAGAATCCATTCAAATTGATGGTTATGTATCCCGAAGAAAATTAGATGTTACAAAAACAGGTACAGGATTGAGGTATCATGTTTATGATGAAGGGAATGGTGAAAAAGCTGAAAATGGGAAAATTGCGGTAGTAAAGTATAGCGTCTCTTTAATTGATGGAACTATTTGTTATTCAACTAAAGATAATGAAGTCGAAGAATTTATTATTGGAAAAGATAATGTTGAAAGTGGTTTACATGAAGGTATTACTTATTTAAAGGTTGGAGATAAAGCTAAAATTATTATTCCTTCTTACCTTGCTCATGGGTTAGCGGGTGATTTTAAAAAAATACCAGTTCGATCAACAATTATTTATGATATTGAGCTAATTGATTTAAAATAAAATTGAAAAAAACAACTTTAATATTATGCATTTTATTTTTAATTAATTCTTGTAAAGAAAGTAAAATTGATGGCTATAACTTGATTAATGATGGTGTTCATTTAAAACTGTATTCTTTTGAAGACAATGTTAAGACTTATCAAAAAGGTGATTTTATTAAAGCAACATTCTTTGTTTATGATGAAGATACAGTTAAATACCTTAATTATAAATACATTCCTTTTTTACCAACGACTAAAAGTTTCGATAATATTTTCACGCTATTAAATGTAGGAGATAGTGCTGAATTATTGGTTTCAAAATTAATTTTTGATGATAATAGTTTTGGGTTTTCTTCGAAAGAGTTTAATGCTGATTGGGTTAAAATAAATGTAAAAATTGAAGACTTCTTAAACGAAAAGGAATACGATAATTTTTTAAAACAAAAAGACAACGAGTTATTGGAGCAATTAATTTTAAAAAGCTATTTAAGTACTGAAGACAAAATTGAAAAAGTAGACAATATCTACTATGTTAAATTGAAAGAGACCTCAAATAATACTATCAAAAATGCTGATATTATAGATATTCGATATACAGGAGGCTTTATCTCTGGTGTTGTCTTTGATACAACTTTCAGTAAAGAACCTTTTGAACTGGTCTATGGCACACCAAATCAAGTCATAGAAGGACTAGATAGGGTGTTAAAAGTTCTTAAAAATGGAGAAAAAGCAAAAATTATCATACCTTCGCAATTCGCTTTTGGAGATAAAGGTTCTAGTACAGGAATTGTACCTCCATACAGTACTGTAATATATAATTTAGAAATAATAAACATTAAATAAAAATGAAAAAAATAACTTTTTACGCATGTTCAGCAACAATACTGTTTGCCTGTGGAGATAATCATTCAAATGAAAACATAACATTAACAAATGAGATTGATTCTGTTAGTTATAGTTTAGGAGCTAATATGGCTACTAATATTGTAAAAGATTTTTCTGAAGCAAATTCAGCTGCTTTTGTTAAAGGTTTTAATGATGTTCTTGATTCAGCAGATATGTTAATTTCTACTGAAGAATTACAAGGAGTTTTACAACCTTTCTTTCAAAGAAAACAAGAGGAAGCGATGAAGAAACAACAAGAAGAAGCTCAGCAAGCTGCTCAAGAACAATTTGGAGATGTAAAATCGGAAGGTGAGAAATTTTTAGAAGAAAATAAATCTAAAGAAGGAGTTCAAGTTACTGCTAGTGGATTACAATACATCGTATTAAAAGAAGGTAAAGGAGCTCAACCTAATGAAGCTTCAAATGTAACTGTTCATTACCATGGTACTACTCCTGATGGTACAGTATTTGATAGTTCTGTTGAAAGAGGAGAACCAATTCCATTATTTCTTAACCAAGTAATTCCAGGTTGGACTGAAGGGTTACAATTAATGAAAGAAGGTGCTAAATATAAATTTTTTATTCCTCAAGAATTGGCTTATGGTGCTAATCCTCGTCCAGGAGGACCTATTAAACCATTTATGCCATTAGTATTTGAGGTTGAGTTAATTAAGATTAATAACTAAAAAAATATTCTGTTATGAGTAAATTTTTAATTAGAACATTTTTACTTTCTTCATTCGTTATTTTTGGAATGAATTCAGTAAGTGCTCAAAAAAAAGGTAAAAAGAAGGGAAAGGATGTTGAATCTAAAGTGGAATCTTTTGTGTTAGCAAATGAGATTGATTCAGTTAGTTATGGAGTTGGATTAAATATGGCTATTAGTTTAAAAAAAGATTTTTCTGAAGCTAATTTAGAAGCTGTAATCGAAGGGTTAACAGATGGGTTAAAAAAAGATAGTACATTAATATCTGCTGAAAAAATGCAAATGATAGTAATGTCTTATTTTAAGGCTAAATCTGATAAAGCTACTAAAGAAAAACATGAAAAATTAAAAGTGGTTTTAAATGAAGGGCTTGCTTTTTTAGAAGAGAATAAATCAAAAGAAGGTGTGCAAGTTACTGAAAGTGGGTTGCAATATATTGTTTTAAATGAAGGTACAGGAAAACAACCAACAGCAACATCAAGTGTAACTGTTCACTATCATGGTACAACTCCAAAAGGTGTTGTTTTTGATAGTTCTGTAAATAGAGGTAAACCAGCTACTTTTGGATTAAATCAAGTTATAAAAGGTTGGACAGAAGGATTACAGTTGATGAAAGAAGGTTCAAAATATAGATTTTTTATACCTCAAGATTTAGCTTATGGTTCAAACGCTCCTCAAAATGGAGAGGGACCAATAAAACCCTTTATGCCTTTAATTTTTGAAGTAGAATTAATTAAAGTAAATGATTAATATTTTTAACAAATGGATTTATATGATTATTCTGAGCGTTTTCACGCTGATATCATGTAAAACTATACAAACTAAAAGAAGTATTGTGGGAAAAGAATTTACAACAGAATCAGGGTTACGTTATATAATAACTCAAGAAGGAACTGGTGCTCGAGCAAAATCGGGAGATAAGGTAGTTGTTCATTATACGGGGAAATTGACAAATGATTCAGTATTTGATAGTTCAGTTAATAGAGGACAACCATTTAGCTTTAAATTAGGAGTTGGTCAAGTTATAAAAGGATGGGATGAAGGTGTTGCATTATTAAATGTTGGAGATAAAGCAACTTTTACAATTCCTTCAGATTTAGCATACGGAGAAAGAGGTGCTGGAGGTGTTATTGGACCAAATGAAACATTAATCTTTGATGTTGAACTATTAGAGATTCAAGAGGGACCAAAACCTTTCGATGTTTCTAGTAAAGATACTTTAACTACTGATTCCGGGTTAAAGTATATAAAGTTAAATTCAACTGATGGAGTTCAGGCAGAAGCTAATAAAACAGTTAAAGTTCATTATTCTGGATATTTAGAAGATGGAAGCATGTTTGATTCTTCAGTTGAAAGAGGTCAACCATTAGATTTTCCTTTAGGTCAAGGTCGTGTAATTAAAGGCTGGGATGAAGGAATAGCATTGCTAAAGGTAGGAGAGAAGGCTCGTTTAATTATACCGCATGATTTAGGGTATGGAGAGAGAGGTCATCCACCTGTTATACCTGCTAAGGCTACATTAATATTTGATGTAGAATTGATAGATGTAAAATAAAACACAACAAAAAAGCTTTGATAATATCAAAGCTTTTTTGTTGTGTTTTATTTTTAGCTTAAATAGGCACTCATTTCTCCTTTTGTAAACTCTACAGAAATATTATTTTTTAAAGTAGTAGAAAGCGCTAATCCAGTATAATGTGTTCCTATAGGGTACCTTTTATTATTGCGATCAACCAAAACTGCAGTAGACATTCTTTTTATAGGGTAATCAAGCAAATATTTAACTCCATAAATTAAAGCTCTACCCGAGTTTAATACATCATCAACTAATATTATTACTTGATTGGATAAAATATTAGTAGGCTTGTCAATTACAATGTCTTGACTTAAAGGATTCTCTTTGTTAAGCGTCAATTTCACCAATGTGATTTTAACATCAGAAATTTTCTTTAACTTTTTTGCCAATTTATCTGCAAACAAATATCCATTGTTTGAAATTCCAACAATTATTATTTCTTCTTCTAAGTGATTGTCCTCTAATATTTGAAAAGAAATTCGATCAATTTTTTGAGAAATTTCAAGATTGTTTAATATTAGTGTTTTTGTAGTTGGCATAAATTAGTCTATTATAAAATTCTAATTTCAGTATTATTAAAATGAACGGTATCATTTTTTCTTAATTTCTTCCTGCGTTGATATTCAATTACATCATTAAATTTGACTAAGCCTTCATCAACAACTAGTTTTGCTTCACTCCCTGATTCACAAAGATTTAATAACTTTAATAGCTTTATTAATTCTATATACTCTTGTGTAAGCTCAAAATCTATTTTTTCCATTATTCGTATTCAGGAGTGATAAAACTTTTTACAGCAGCATTAAATTCTTTAGGAGTTTCAAAAAATGGATAATGAGATGCTGGCTTCAATACTTCTATTCTTGCATTCAAACTTTCTTGTAATTTTTGGTGAGAAGCGAAAGGAACATTGTCTAAATCACCTACAATAATAAGTGTTGGACAAGTTATCGTTTCAATTCCTTCAGTGATGTTGTAATCAAAAAAGTTTTTTTCCATTAAACTATTTACTAATAAAAAATTATTAGCAGTAGTAGATGTAAAAGACATTGAGTTGTATAACTCATCAACGGTATTTTTGTTCGCTAAGTTTACTTTATTTTCTATGCAAATAGCTTTTAGAAATGTAGAAGGTTCTCTATTCTCAAATTCTTTAGAGCTCATCAATTTTACTAATTCCTTCATGTCATCTTCTGTTCTCTTGTTTTGGATGTTTTTAAACATTTGGTCATAATATTCAGAAGTAGATGGAGAAGGAGAAATTAAAATAAGTTTATTTAAAAGGAGTGGGTATTTTTTACCATACTCGATTGCCAATGCTGCACCCCAAGAATGTCCAGCTAAGTTTAATTTTTCAATTTTTAAATGTGCTCTTATACTTTCTAAATCTTCAACAAAATTTTCAGTTGAGATAGTTGTGGTGTCTTGAGGGAAATCAGTTTTTCCACAACCGCGTTGATCATAAAAAATAATTTGATAATCTTGAGCTAATTTTTCAAAGTGAGGAGTTAAATAATTATGAAACATACCTGGACCTCCATGAAGTACCAGTATAGGTTCTCCATTACCTATCTTTTTAATGTAATGGTTAACGCCATTTATTTCAATAGTTTCTTCTTCAATTGCTAAATCATCTGAAGTAATTTCTTGTTCAGTTAAAGATTCACTTTTAGATTCATTTTTATTTCCACATCCAATGGTTGTAAGTAAAACAGTTATATAAGAAATAATAAAAAGAGTTGTTATTTTCATTGGTTAAATATTTTTTAATTCTTTTATTGTGTTTATTGGGTTTTCTGAGTTAAAGACAAAACTTCCTGCTACTAAAACGTCTGCTCCAGCATCGATTAGTTGTCTTGCGTTTTTGGAAGTAACACCTCCATCAATTTCAATTAAGGCAGTAGAGCCATAACGAACAATCATTTCTTTTAAAGCTTTTACTTTTTTGTAAGTATTTTCTATAAATGATTGTCCACCAAACCCAGGATTAACACTCATTATTAGTACTAAATCTAAATCTGTAATTATGTCTTCTAAAACATTTATGTTTGTATGTGGGTTTAAGGCAACTCCAGTTTTCATTCCTTCCGCCTTAATTGCTTGTATTGTTCGGTGTAAATGGTTACAAGCTTCGTAATGTACAGTTAAAATATCCGCACCAGCAGCTTTGAAATCTTTTATAAACTTATCTGGTTCAACAATCATTAAGTGAACATCAAATGTTTTGTTGGAGTGTTTTTTTATTGCTTTTATAACAGGCATTCCAAAAGTTAAATTTGGAACAAATACACCATCCATTACATCAATGTGAAACCAATCTGCCTCACTATTATTTAGCATTTCACTTTCGGCTTGTAGGTTAGCAAAATCGGATGATAAAATTGAAGGGGCTATTAAATGCGACATAATAATATTTAAGTTGAGCAAAGTTACCAAAAGAGTTGAGTAAATAAAAAAAGCGGATGTTAAAACATCCGCTTTTTGTAAACAAAAATGACAATTTATTAACCTAAATAAGGTTTAAGTAATTTACATCTAGAAGTATGTTTTAGTCTTCTTAATGCTTTTTCTTTTATCTGTCGAACTCGTTCTCTGGTTAATTCAAAAGTTTCGCCAATTTCTTCAAGCGTCATGGGAGCTTTACAATTTATTCCATAATACAATCTTAAAACTTCAGCTTCTCTAAATGAAAGTGTAGAAAGGGATCGTTCTATTTCATTTCGCAATGATTCATTCATTAATTCATTATCTGGATTTAATGTAATCTCATTATCTTCCATAACATCTATCATGCTATTGCTTTCTTCATCTTTTGATAAAGGAGCATCCATAGACATGTGCTTGCCAGAAATTTTCAACGACTCATTAACTTCTTTAGCTGAGATTTGTAATAATTCAGCAACTTCATCTGCTGAAGGTTCTCTTTCATATAATTGCTCTAATTCAGAAAATGTACGGTTAACTTTTGTAATGTTTCCTATTTTATTTAATGGTAACCTTACAATTCTAGCTTGCTCAGCTATTGCTTGCATAATCGACTGTCTAATCCACCAAACTGCATAAGAAATAAATTTAAATCCTCTCGTTTCATCAAAACGTTGAGCTGCTTTAATTAAACCAATATTTCCTTCATTAATTAAGTCAGAAAGTGTCAATCCTTGGTTTTGATATTGCTTAGCTACAGAAACAACAAACCTTAAGTTTGCTTTAGTTAATTTTTCTAGGGCTAATTTATCACCAGATCTTATTTTCTGTGCAAGTTCAGTTTCTTCCTCTGCTGTTACTAATCCTACTTTAGATATGTCATGTAAATATTTGTCAAGAGAAATTGTTTCTCTATTTGTTACTTGTTTCGTAATCTTTAGTTGTCTCATAGAATAAATTTAGGTATTTATCTAAGACTTTTTACGATTCGTCTAATAAATGGTTTCAAAAAAGATTATAATATTTTAATAAAAATAAAAAAGCCTAGCAATAGCTAGGCTTTAATACAAATAATAAAATTATTTATTATGCATTCTCTTTTTGAGGCTTCTCTAAAAGAACTTTTCTAGATAATTTAAGTTTACCAGTTTTTGCATCAACTTCAATTAACTTAACATCTATCATTTCTCCTTCTTTAAGAACATCTTCTACTTTTTCTACTCTTTCCCAGTTAATTTCTGAGATGTGAAGTAATCCATCTTTTCCTGGAATAATCTCAACAAAAGCACCAAAGTTTGTGATTGATTTTACTTTTCCTTTGTAAACTTCACCAACTTCAGGCACTGCAGTAATAGCTTTAATTCTAGCTAAAGCAGCATTCATTGCATCACCATCATTTGTCATAATAGAAACAACGCCTTTGTTATCAACTTCTTCAATAGTAATTGTAGCTCCAGTAGTAGCTTGTATGTCTTGGATAATTTTTCCTCCAGGTCCAATTACCGCACCAATCATTTCTTTAGGAATTGACATTTGGTGTATTCTTGGTGTGTGAGGTTTATAATCTTCGTTAGGTTTGGATATAGTTTTAGCCATCTCATTTAAGATATGTAATCTACCATCTCTAGCTTGAGCTAAAGCTTGCTCCATAATATCATAAGATAAACCGTCAACTTTAATATCCATTTGACAAGCTGTAATTCCATCTACCGTACCAGTAACTTTAAAGTCCATATCTCCTAAATGATCTTCATCACCTAAAATATCTGATAATACTGCAAAATTCTGGTTCCCTGGTTCAGTAATTAAACCCATGGCAATACCAGAAACTGGTTTTTTAATTTTAACCCCAGCATCCATTAATGCTAACGTACCTGCACAAACTGTTGCCATAGATGATGATCCATTAGATTCTAATATTTCAGAAACAACTCTTACTGTATAAGGGTTTGTTGCATCAAAAGGAATCATTGGTTTTAATGCTCTTAAAGCTAAATTACCATGTCCAATTTCTCTTCTACTCGTTCCTCTGTTAGGTCTAGCTTCTCCTGTAGAGAAAGAAGGGAAGTTGTAATGTAACATGAATTTTTCAGTTCCACCAGTAGTTACTTCGTCAACTAATTTCTCATCCATTTTGTTACCTAAGGTAACTGTAGTTAGTGATTGTGTTTCACCTCTTGTGAATATAGAAGAACCATGAGCTCCCGGTAAGTAATCAACCTCACTCCAGATAGGTCTGATTTCGTTCATTTTTCTACCATCTAATCTAACTCTTTCTTTTAGCATTACGTCTCTTACAGCTGCTTTTTGAACTGATTTAAAGTATTGTCCAATTAAGAATTTGTCATTTTGGTCTTCTTCAGAAAGTGTAGCAACAAATTCGTCTTTTACAGCTCCAAATTTTTGACCTCTTATTGCTTTGTCAGCAATCGATTCTGCAGCAATAGCATAACATTTGTCGTAACATGCTGCTTTCAATTTAGCTTTTAAATCTTCGTTACTTCTTTCGTGATTGTAAACTCTTTTCACCTTAGATTTTTCAACTTCAGCAGCTAAATCCAATTGTAATTGACATTGTTTCTTTATTTCAGTGTGTGCAACTTTAATTCCTTCTAGCATTTCTGCTTCAGAAATTTCTAACATTTCACCTTCAACCATCATTATATTATCCATAGTTGCAGCAACTATTAAATCTAATGAAGATTCTTTTATTTGAGATGGAGTAGGGTTAATAATCCAGTTTCCATCAATTTTACCAACTCTTACTTCTGATGTAGGTCCGTTAAAAGGAATGTCAGATACTGCAATACAAGCTGAAGCAGCTAAACATGCTAATGCATCAGGTAAAACTTCTTCATCAAACGAAATTAATTGTACTGCAACTTGAGTGTTTGCATGGTAATCATCAGGAAATAAAGGTCTTAATGCTCTATCTATTAATCTACAGATTAATATTTCATTATCATTTGGTCTTGCTTCTCTTTTTAAGAATCCTCCAGGGATTTTTCCTGCAGCAGCAAATTTTTCTTTATAATCGACTGTTAAGGGTAAAAAGTCCATGTCTTCACCGGCATCTTTATCAGATACAACTGTTGCTAATAACATAGTGTTACCCATTCTTACTACTACTGAACCGTGAGCTTGTTTAGCTAATCTTCCAGTTTCAATTGAGATGGTCCTTCCATCACCTAATTCATAGGATTTTGTAATTCCAATTTTTGACATAATTTATATTTGTTTGCACAACTTTGTGCGATTTATATTGAGGAAACCATTTCCTCTTTCTTATTGTTTATATGCTTTTTAAATAAAAAAGGGGAGTGCAATCACTTGCGAGCCCCCCTTTAAATTGATGTTAATTGTATCGTGTGTTCAATTTTATTTTCTGATACCTAAATCTTTAATCAATTCACGATACTTAACGATATCTTTCTTTTTGTAATAATCAAGTAATTTTCTTCTTTTCCCTACTAAGTCAAGTAATGCTTTTTGAGTTCCGAAATCTTTACGATTATTTTTTAAATGTCCTGTTAAGTGGTTAATTCTGTAAGAAAATAATGCTATTTTACCTTCTGTAGAACCAGTATTTTTAGCGTCTCCGCCATACTGTTTGAAAATCTCTTGTTTTTTTTCTGCTGATAAATACATGCCAAAATTATTTTAATGTTTATTATGTATGCTTAATTGCGGCTGCAAATGTAGCCATTTATTTGTTAGTTTAATCTTTTATCTAAAAAATTAGTTGTTGAACATTTTTATAGATTGAGATATTTTTTGTTTTAATTCACTTCTACTTACTATATAATCTAAGAAGCCGTGTTCTAATACAAACTCAGAAGTTTGAAAACCTTCTGGTAAATCTCTACCTATTGTTTCTTTTACAACTCTGGGTCCTGCAAAACCAATTAAAGCTCCTGGTTCAGCAATGTTTAAATCGCCAAGCATTGCGTAAGAAGCGGTAACACCTCCAGTTGTAGGGTCAGTTAATAAGGAAATGTAAGGAACCTTTTCTTTTGCTAATAAACCAAGTTTTGCAGATGTTTTAGCCATCTGCATC